>CAYYNA010000058.1:12666-15851 GCA_964472815.1 uncultured Roseivirgaceae bacterium | reverse complement strand
AGTTCCACCAGCGAGCAGGTTGAACTTTTCTTTTCTGAGCACCGGAAACAATCCTGAAATTTCATATTCTGCCAGGCTAATCTCTGCCGAGTCATTGTCTGTTATAGAAACTTTGGGATAAGTTGCGTATTCCACGCTAAACAGTTCCATATCCTGGGAAAACGAGGTGGAGATACTGAAAGTAAGCAGGCAGGTTAAAAGCTTAGTCTTCACTGTTGGTATTTTTAAGGTGTTTACTCCGTTCAAGCATACTTCGGAATGGTTGGTAGGTATGCTGTGAATGCAAAGTAATCTCCTAGAGCGTATGAGATTAGCGATCTTTTAGCTCAGGTCGCTTAATAGGCAGCTGAAGGTGTAGCATTAAGAGCTGAAGAAATTCTAGGGTCTTAAATTTGAGTGCCAATGATACAGTCAAAGCCTAAATCTAGTGTCCTAATTTCTATTGCGCTAGTGCTCGTTGTACTTGTTGCTGCAGACGCTTGGTTGTTTGTGACCTTAATCAAGTACCCGGCTTCCTACTTCTGGTGGAAGCTTGTCTTTGCCCCTACTTTGCTAGTCATTGCGATTGCTATTGCTAGAAAAGGCTACAACGCTGCTCTCCAGCTTTCGGTTGGAAATAACAAACTCAGCTATCGGTACCTGTTAGGAGCTGCTAGGTCCCACCCAATTTCTGAGGTGAAGACCTGGTACGAAGAGGTGGTCAAAAACAAGAATGTCGAATACAAACGATTGACCATTCTATTGGCTACAGGCCGTGTGCTTCACCTAAGTAATAAAGAAAACAGCCAATACCAACGAGTAGTCGATTACTTGCAGAAGAAGGCGAAACCCTCAAGAAAGAGATCTTAGAATGGGAGTTTGGGAAACAAGGCAGGAACCTGTTTTTTGTAAGCTTGATACGCTTCGTTTGCAGCATATCTCCGTTCCAGCATGGGAACTCCTGATACATACCGAATCAGCAGCGTGATAGTCACCGGACCTATGATGAATAGCCAGCTTTCTGGCAAAGGTATAATCACCAGGTACACCCCCCACCACATCACCACCTCTCCGAAATAATTGGGATGACGTGAATAGGACCACAAACCAGTTTTGAGCACTTCCTCTTTGCTTTTTCGCTCCGCGATGAAAGTGGCCAGCTGCTTATCTCCCACTACCTGCCAGTAAAACCCAATCAGCCAGATCAAAATACCAATGGCTGTGAAGATGCTCAACTCCGAGGTATCAAAGGAAGCGGCATGTAAGACCGGCGAAACGATCATGAGCAAGAAAATAGACTGGAGAATGTAGACCTGAAGAAAAGAACGTATGTAGAAAGTGTTGCCCCACTCCTTTCTCCATTGCAGGTACCGAAAGTCTTCGGACTTGAAGCGATTGCGCTTAAACAGATAGTAGCTCAGGCGAATGCCCCAAATCAGTGTGAGTATATAAGAAACAAGAACGGCCGGGTGCAAAGGCTTGGTAAGCGCATGATAAGTGCACAGCAATACATACCCTAGCCCCCAGCCAATATCTGCTACGTCATTTCGTCTGAAGGCAATGGATATAGTAAACCAGAACAGGACGTGACCTCCCAGAAGGAGCATGCTTTCATAAAATACAGCCGTCACTTGTTTATCCATTGGGTAATGAAGTACCCACTGACACTTACGGTAGCGGTCAGCACCATACCCCAAATGATATCAACGATAACCACTTTGATGGGCCAGTTATTCAAGGTCGCTAAGTTGGTGAGATCATACGTGGCGTAGGTAAAAAACCCGAAGAGTGCACCATAGATGAGTGCGTGCATGTACGACTGTTTTTCGTAGGAAGGAATGATTACAAAAATGAAAATCCCCACAATGAAGAGCAAGTAAAAAACTATTGCTGCTGTCCAGTTTACTTGATCCGCCAGAAAGTTTTCTAAATGCTTTCCATAGAAGTTTTTAGCGATGACACCTAGCCACAACAGGTCAACGGCAAAGAACACCACCATGGTCAATAAGTAACTTCCGATCAGTTTAGCAACAGGCATGAATCAACTTTTCTTTTCCATCCTAACCTCGTAATGGGGCAATGGTTTAAAAAGGAAATATTGATCCCACCTCCCCTAGGCCTTTTGTGCTAATGCGCTTATGCATATGAAAGCTGGGAATTGATTTAGCTTGGCATAGTACTTAGGGTCATGCTGCTTAAACTCTGTCGTTGGTTTTGGCTCCACGATCCGTTCAATGCAGAAACCATTCTCAACGATAGGTTTTATGCAATCGCCAAGACTTCTGCGATAACTATGCATCTCCGTAGGTTTTCCGAATCCATTCCAGATACATTTTACTGGTTCAACATCAAAGTATGCCTCTGATTTGAAATAGGTGTATTCAAAAAATGGATGTTCAACGGAAATGACAAGTTTACCTTGTGGCTTAAGTACGCGAAAGAACTCTTGCATGGTGAGGTTCCAATCCTTGATGTAATGCAGGGCCAAAGCGCATATTACAATATCGAAGCTGCTGTCTCTGATCTGAGCCAAGGGTTGCTCTAAATCATGGACAAAGAACTCGCCCTGTCCCTGGTTGCGCTCTTTCGCGTACTTGATCATTTCAGAGCTAATATCAAAGCCGGTGACTTTGGCACCTCTCCGGATCAGCTCTTCCGCATATTTACCTGGCCCGCAAGCTGCATCCAACACTGTTCTCTTTTCACATTGGCCAACCAGTTTTAAAACGTTAGGCCGATCATAGAATGCGTTATGTGGTTTGTGGTCTATCAGCGCATTGTATTGCTCAGCCAGCTCATCGTAAGTCTGTTTAATGATTTCTTTCATGTTCGCCTAAGTATCATTGGTGGCAAAGATTAGGCATTGATGAAAAAGGGCTGCTTGATTTGAATCAAGAAAGACTCAACTAGCTCGTTTGCAAAACCCTAAGATCATATTACTCGGTCCTCAGACTCCTTACTGGATTCATTCTTGCTGCTCGTATGGATTGATAGCTCACGGTAGCTAGAGTTATCGTTAATGCGCTAAATGCGGCAGCAACAAAAAACCACCAACTTATGTCAATTCGATATTCATAATTTCCCAACCAGTTGGACAGAACAAAGTATGCTATCGGAGAGGCAATGAGACAGGAAGCGAGTACTAGTAAGAAAAATTCACTAGTGAGCAATTGCCAAAGACTTAAAATGGAGGCACCCAGCACTTT
>CAYYNA010000058.1:8591-12566 GCA_964472815.1 uncultured Roseivirgaceae bacterium | reverse complement strand
GCCTCATTTAAGATATAGGCAGTCGAATCGCTGGAAATGTCTCTGGAGAAGTTTCGGCCCTCCAGCATTTCCCAACCTACCGTATTTCCATAATCGTGCGTCATGAATATGATGGAAAAATTAGGTTGAAAACCAGGATCCTTCCCTATCCAGCTAAACCCACCGGTCGTATGCTCCACGTCCGTCATGGGGCTTGAAGATTCCGTCATCTCGAGTATGGCACCACTGCTAATCAGTTCATTTCTCACTAGGTTGTACTTTCCTTCGAAATCCGTAGTGCTCAACTCCATTGTGATCACTCCATCTTTATCAAACCCCAAGGGTCGATCTTTAGAATATTGAATTTGCTTAAATACCACGATCGTTCCAATGATTAAAAGAACGGAGACTGAAAACTGAAACACGACCAATACCCTTCTGAAAAGGATGGCTGAGCCACCAACTTTAAATGTGCCTTTCAGAGCCTTTATTGGTCTGAGCGAGGAGAGATAGAAGGTCGGGTAACTTCCTGCTAATAGTCCAGTAACCAAAACAAATGCCATAGAAATCAGCCAAAAATAGGGATCGGTGAGTGGTAGCTGCATTTGATAGCCAACTATACCAGTCACCATCGGTGTTATCGAGGCAACCAAGAATACTGAAAGTAAGAATGCGGCGAACACTACCAGGAACGATTCAAACAGAAACTGCTGAACCAACTGGCCTTTTACTGTACCAAAGGATTTTCTGATACCCACTTCCTTTGCTCTCTTCTCCGAACGAGCGGTACTTAGATTCATGAAGTTGACGCAGGCAAGCACAATGACGAAGATTCCAATTGTGCCGAATAGCCATACATACTGGATTAGACCTCCGGCTTTAACCCCGTTTTCCCAATTAGAACGTAGATGCCAGTCGGCCATCGGGTGAAGGAAGACCTCTGGCTTGGAGCGCTTTTCGTTTTCATTAAGGTGATCATACTTCACATTCTTGATTCGTTCACTTACCTCTTCCATGGAGACAAGCTCAGCCACTTGAACAAAAAGTTGATAAGAGTTCTCGTCCCAGGCCTGTCTTTCCTTGGCGCTTCTCACCCAATCGTAGGATGAAACATAGAGTTCCCAGGGAACGATAAAATGCAGCTCGCTGAAACTGCTATTCTCAGGAAGATCTACATAGACGCCACTAACTCTGACACTCAGTTCATTATCGACTTCCATCAGTAGACCCATGGGGTTGGCCTCTCCGAAAAGTGCTTTGGCGGTAGACTCAGAGATCAAAATGGAATGAGGGTCCATGAGGCCTTTGCGGGTTCCCTTTATCATTTCTAGTGAGAGCAGGTCAGGAGCTTGCACATCCATGTAGTTTCCTTGTCGGATGATGCTCTTTTTTTCATTGGAAATGACATGATCATAAATCCAGCCTGACATCACCACATATTCAAAGTAATCGCTGTATTCCTCCTGTAGTGCATCACCAATGGGAAACGGAACGGATAGCTGCGTGCGGATGTCTCCGTTATAGGTTTTGTGCTGCATGACTTGTGCGATCTGATCATAGTTGTCATGTGACTTGTTGAAAGACAGCTCTGCCTTTATCCAAAGTCCGATAAACATCGTGATCGCCATGCCCACTGCGAGCCCGCTAATATTGATGACCGAATAGCCTCTATTTCTCAAGAGGTTTCGATATCCAATTTTGAAGTAGTTTTTGTAAATGCCCATTTGATTAGAGTTTTGACCAGAGTTGAGTTTTGAGTTGTACATCCGCATAAAAAGAAATGTGTTTGCTACGTACTGGACATTTGCTTTGAATCTCCCCTTTTCCAACCATCGCTCGTAGAGTTCCAGTAGATCTCCCTGAATTTCGTTGGCGTACTCTTCTCTGCAGTACCATGTCAGCAATCGATTAATCCATTTCGGAGGTCGCGGTTTGTCTATTTCTCCCATACGAGCTTAGGTATGTCTGTCCATAATTGATTTCGAAGTTCTCGGGCTTCATTGATCGTTTGCTTGCCGGCTGCAGTCATCTCAAAGATTCGTTTAGCCCTACCTCCTCTAATGTCATTCGCTCCTCCCATTGAGGATTTTAGAAGCCCTTTCTTTTCCAGACGTACCAGCGTCGAGTGAATGGAACTAATGGTGACATCTCGTCCCGTACGGTTTTTGATTTCGTCTTTTACTGACACGCCATAAGCTTCTTCGTGCAGTATTCCCACCATAAGCAGGCAGAGCTCCTCAAACTCGCCGATCGTTTCGCGTTTCATATCTTTCTGTTTTGCCGATATTGCTAAAGTAACGGACTGATAAGAAATATGTTTCTATTTTGCCGATGTTACAACTTAAGTAATACTGAAATGCATGGATTAATTGTGATTGCATTTACCGTGTACCTTTGAATCATTTAGAACACAAATGGACTTATCCTAATTAGCGTGAACCAACTGATCAGCAATACCGACCTCACCGTCATTGGTGTTTATTTCTTTATTGTCTTTCTAATTGGCTTCCTGGTGGCCAGAAGTACCAAATCCGGCGATGACCTTTTCCTCGGCGGACGTACCTTAACATGGGGGGTTATTGGGCTTTCTTTGTTTGCCTCTAACATCTCAAGTGCTACGCTTATTGGGTTAACTGGAGCCGCCTATTCTTCCGGAATTGTTCAGTCCGTTTATGAATGGATTTCAGGTATTCCGCTAATTATTGCAGCTTTCATCTTCGTACCTCTTTACCTTAATTCTAAGATCACCACTATTCCAGAATTTTTGAACCATCGCTACGATCGACGGTCGCAAGTCTTCTTTTCGGTAGTCACCATTTTCACCAGCATCATGGTAGAAACGGCGGGTGGTCTTTATGCGGGTGCCATTGTGCTTAAGACCTTCTTCCCTAACCTGGTGATCTGGCAGACCACCTTTGTACTTGCCTTTGTCGCAGGGCTTTACACTGCCTTTGGAGGACTTAAAGCTGTCGTCTATACCGACACACTTCAAGCAATTGTACTGATTATCGGGAGTGCTGTCCTTACTTACATCCTATTTGAGAAAATCGATTTTTCCATTGAAACAATGATTTCTTCCGCTCCCGAGGGTCATTTTTCTATTTGGCGATCAATAAATGATGCCACTCTGCCCTGGCCGGGCTTGTTTCTTGGTGCCCCAATCCTTGGGTTCTGGTATTGGTCCACGAATCAATACATCGTGCAACGTGTACTTGGAGCGAAGAACTTAAAGCATGCAAGGCGTGGCGTTCTTTTAGGTGGATTTCTCAAGCTGATTCCATTGTTCATTATGGTGATACCTGGAGCAATGGCCATTAGCATCTACCAAGGCATTGAGAATCCGGACATGGTTTACCCAACCATCGTATTACAAGCACTTCCGGTTGGCTTGGTTGGACTCGTTTTGGCTGGCCTTATTTCCGCAATTATGTCCAGTGTTGACTCCACATTAAACAGTTCTTCGACGCTCATTGTCATCGATTTTATCAAGCCACGAAAGCCCAACATTACGCCTAAGCAAGTGGCCAATTACGGTAGGATCAGCACATTGGTACTCATGATCGTGGCAGCTGCCTGGGCACCTATGATCGCGAATTTTGGAGGACTGTGGATCTACCTCCAACAGATGTATACCATTTTTGTCCCCCCTATTGTCGTATTATTTATTATCGGCACGTTCTACAAAAGAGGAAATGCCCATGGGGCTTTCTGGACACTGGTTTATGGAACGATCGTAGGCTTAGTCTTTTTCATTTTGGTGCAGGTAGGTCTTTGGTCCATTCACTTTACCATTAATGCGGGTATCGTTCTGTTACTTTCCGTGGGATTCTTCGTGTACTTCAGTGGTCGCTCAGCCCCACCCTCTGCGGAGGTTTTACAAAATTTCACTTTTAGAAAAGAACTGATCCATCAAGAAAATACGGGTTCTACGTGGTATCAGGACTATCGGTTTTGGGCAGCATTGCTTTTTGTGGCAATCGCCATCATTTTTATTGG
>CAYYNA010000058.1:0-8491 GCA_964472815.1 uncultured Roseivirgaceae bacterium | reverse complement strand
AGTTTGTTAATTGTCGGCTGAAGATTTGCAGCTGAAACCTTTATGTCTGCTGCATTCACCCTGGAATGCAATGGAAACATGATCAAGGGAGCAATCTCTTCATTGAGTCTATCGATGTGAAAATCGCGAGTAACACCTACTATCCTGGCTTGAATCCCGTAGCATCGAATGCGTTTCCCGATCGCCTCCTGCGCATTACTGACCTCTAGTTGTCGGACAAAAGCCTCATTTACAATGAATGCATCAATAGTGTCATTGTACTCGTCACTTCTAAAATTTCGTCCAGCTACTAATTCAATTTCGTAAGTATCCAAGTATCGATGATCCACGAACTTATTTCGCGTCTTCATATCTCCTTTGTCCTCATGGCCCACCTCTTGAAAGGAAGTACCATATCGACCAAAATCCAGTGGTGGACCAGATGCAAGGGTGTAAGACTGTACCTCCGGCATGCTTTCCAAAACAGAAACCAATCGGTCAATTTGCTTCTTGGATGGATCATAGGTAGTGATTGTCACCACCTCCTCCTTGTTGAATCCCATGTCTTTGTCCAGAAAGTAGTTCATCTGCGAGGCTATAACAACTGTGCAAATAACGAGCAACTGGCTTATGATAAATTGGGCCACAACCAGTACTTGTCGAAGGTTAAGACCATCCATCTTTCCAGTTAATCCAGAAAACCCCTTTCGTAGCGAGTCGGATGGATTGAAGGACGATAATTTTAGCGCTGGATACAGCCCTGAGAGCAGACTAACGGTAAGGATCAGACCCAAGCCGAAGAACAGAACAGAAGAGTCCAACTGCAGGTCCATTCGTATGATGGTTAGCATACCATTCCATCCTTGCAATGCCAACTCTGTGATCCAGAGTGCCATCAAAAATGATATAGTGGTCAGAATGATTGTTTCCACCAAAAATTGCGCAATCAATTGTAGCCTTGTCCCTCCCAGAACTTTGCGTACCCCTACCTCTTTGGTGCGAGTCATCACCTGGGCTGTTTGTATATTGATAAAATTGATGCAAGCAGATAGCAGAATGAAAATTCCAACTGCCAAAAAGCCAATCTTCATCTCTGGCGTCTCCGTATAGTTCCCTGCGAAACCCCACTCAGGCGCACTGTGTAAGTCCTTCAAGTTCAGCAAACTATAGGAGGTAATGTCAGCTTCTCCGTCATCTCGGTACTTTTCTACCAAGCTGGGAAACCGGCTATTGTAGTATTCCGGATCTTGTCCCTCCTTAAGGACCAAGAAGGTCAACCCCTGTGAGAGATTGCTCCAGTTGTCTCGATCCCAGTCGTTGATCTTGTAGTAGATTTCGGAGGATACTAATAATTGAAAAGGAAAATTGCTATTACTGGGTGGGTCATTTACTATACCTGAAATGTAGACCTGAAGCGAATCTGCAATAGTCAGCCCCTTCCCTATTAGCTGATTTTCGCGACCTTCAGCATCTGGAAAATACTTCTTTGCAATGGTTTTGGACAGTACTATGGAATTGATATCATCCATTGCCGTTCTGGAATTCCCTGCAATGAAATCGTAATCCAGGTGCTTAAGAAAAGAGCTGTCTGCATAAAACAGATTAAAACGTTCCTCGAAGATCCGCTCACTTGGTGTGCCTGGATCCACGCCTATCAACCCATCATTAGGACCGATCAGCTGAATCACCGCTTCTAGCTCAGGGTATTCGGTCATCAATGCTTTTGCCAGCATGGACTCTGTACTACCGGTTTTTGCAACTCGATTAGGATAATTCTTTGTGGTATTCACCCGGTAGATTCTGTCAGCTTTCGGCTGATGCGTATCAAAGCTACTTTCGTATCGATCCTGAACGTAGATGAAGAGCGTACTACTAAGGCCCAGTGTTAAGGCAAGAATGTTGATAGCTGAAGTAACTCGGTTTTTCCAAAGGTTTCTGATAATGGAAAGTAGGAACGTCTTGGTCATTGGGTTTCAAATTTGAGTTATAAAGGCCAAAAAAGCTGCCATTTTTCTTACTGCACTGAAAATCAAATACTTAGATAATATTGGTTGAAACTGTACTGGTTAAAGTGATCGAAGTGGTACAGCTCAGTGTTCCAGGTTGGAACACTAAATGGCTATCTTTAGGCGGTGGAGATTATTGCAATCGACGATGACCCAATCATGCTGCATACCATATCAATGGTGCTGGAAGAGTCTTTTGGGGAAATTGGAACTTTTGAGCATCCGGACCAACTAACTTCTGCTCGACTGGAATCAACTCCTAAACTGCTCATTCTTGACTTGAATTTTGCTGTTGGTGATTCGAGTGGTGCGGAGGGGCTCGCTTGGGTGAGTAGAATCAAAGCAGCTTACCCTTCTGTTTCCATCATCATATTGACTGCACATGGTCTTTTGGAAATAGCGGTTCAGGCTTTGAAGCAGGGAGCGACTGACTTTCTTGAAAAGCCCTTCTCTAATGAGAAGCTTATTGCTACGGTACATGCTGGTCTAAACATGGCTGAAACCCAGATGAGGCTTGCAGAAAGGGATGAGGAACGAGAAGTTTTAGTTAAACAAATCAATCGATTCAATCAGATGATCATTGGCAAATCACCGCTGATGAATCAGGTGATGGAATTGGTCGAGAAAGTGGCCAATACAGATGCCTCCCTACTTATCACAGGAGAACATGGGACCGGAAAGGAGATCTTAGCCCAACTCGTTCATCAGAAGTCTGAACGTGCATCACAGCCCTTAGTGACCGCTGATTTAGGAGCGATCACCCCTAGCCTATTTGAATCCACACTATTTGGGCACATAAAAGGTTCCTTTACGGATGCCAGTGAAGACAAGCTCGGCCTAATGGAAGCTGCCAATCTGGGTACGCTGCTTCTAGATGAGATTGCTGGAGTCCCACTTCAGCTGCAGTCAAAACTTTTAGCAGTTTTGCAGAATAGAACGATCCAACGGGTGGGCGAGCACAGATCACGGGCGATAGACGTCCGAGTCATATCCACTTCGCATAAGACCATAGAAGAGCTGAATGAGCCAACGGTATTTCGACAGGACCTGCTCTTTCGGATCAATACAGTCCATATTGAGCTTCCTTCTTTAAGACACAGAAAAGGAGACATTAAAGAACTTGTCCGCCACTTTCTAGATCACTTCAACCATAAGTACAACAGGTCCTTTGGGCTAGCTAAGGCGCAAATCAAAGAGCTCGAGTCGTATCATTGGCCGGGAAATATTCGCGAGCTTAAAAACAGCATCGAGCGAATGGTGATCATGGACGGTGCAGACCAAATTAGCAAGCAAGCTCCCTCTAAAGTGAATGAGGATAACCTTTATGAGGTAGAGAAGCGAAAGATTGAGGAGATCATTGAACGACATGCAGGGAACATCAGTCGAGCCTCCGCAGAGTTGGGTATTGGACGGAATACCTTGTACCGCAAAATGAAGAAGTATGGGATTTAGAAGAAGGGCTTTGCAAATCCTGCTTCGGGTGCTCCTGCTTATCATTTGGGTGTTAGGAATGGTCTACACCTACTTGACTACCGAGCTGATTATCAGCCCTATTATGTTTGGATTGCTGACGATCATTTCGGTTGTTGAACTAAGCTGGTTTCTTCAAAAGCAGGAACGAAATTGGGTCAGGTTTCTGGAGTCGGTCAAGTATCGTGATTTTAATCGAAGCTACCACAAGCAGGCTTCTGATGATTTGCGTGATGCCTATGAGTTGATCACCCAGAGCATGGAAGAATTGCAGTCTGACAAACAAGCAGAGTATCGTCTACTAGGGACGGTGCTTGGTCATATCTCTATTGGTATCTTATGCTACAAAGAGGATGGACATGTGGTATTCACCAATAAGACCTTTGATAATTTTCTTGATATTCCTGGGCTCGCTCATATAGACCGGTTGAGCGTTTCCTTTCCCGAAATCTATGCAGTCATTTCGAACCCTGAAAGCAACTCTGGTGGCTTGGTAGATCACGTGAATGGTCAAAAGCTTTTGGTAAAGAAAGAATCCTTTAAGTTGAAGGGAATTAGTCATCAGTTGGTCTCCTTAGCTGATATCAGAAGTTCACTGGAAGCCAAGGAGATCGAAAGCTATCAAAACTTGATGCGGGTGATGACGCATGAAATCATGAATTCTACTAACCCAGTGCTGTCTCTTATCAAGGTGGTGAACAGGAAAGTGATTAGCGGAGATAAACTAAAGCAGCTGGAGTCGAAAGACCAGCAAAAGATTGTTACCAGCTTGCAGGCCATTGAGGAGCGTACATCCGGAATTTTACGGTTTGTAACAGCATACAAAGAAATCAGCCGATCTGTCCAGCCGCGACTGCAGGAAGTAAGTAGCAAAGGCTTACTGAAATCGCTAGAAACATTAATGGGACAAAGCGCTGATGTAGAGCTTGTTATCATCGATGAATTGAATCATAGTCTGGTAATCGATCGGTCCCTGATTCATCAAGTATTGATCAATCTTATCAAAAATGCCGCGGAAGCATTGCAAGGAACTGCCAATGGAAGGGTTACAGTTGTGGCAAATAAAGATGATAGGCACTATACCATTGCGGTCACCGACAATGGCCCAGGTGTAGCATCTGAAAAAGTGAACCAAATTTTTGTTCCCTTCTACACAACTAAGCTTGAGGGTTCTGGTATTGGACTGGCGCTTTCACGTAAAATCATCAAAGCGCACGGAGGTTCTCTAACGCATAAGCGAGTTAATGATGAAACGCATTTCATCATCAAGTTGCCTATTTGATACCGTCAGTATCTCTGAATCTAAAGTAGATTTCCACTCTTCTATTTTGTTCCCTTCCAGCTTCTGTTGAATTGTTATAAATGGGGATACCTTCTCCAAGCCCGTCAATAAACACAATGGATTCGTCGATTCCATAAGAAATAAGGTAATCCCTAACCGACTTGGCTCTTTTAAGAGACAATTGTTTATTGCTTTCTATATCACCTATATGATCGGTATGGCCCGATAAGTGAATATCTAATCTGGGAGATTGTCGTAATACATCAAGGCAATTTTCCAACAAGTCCAGGTCTTTTAGTAGCAAATTATTAGAGTTGTGATCAAAGAGCACGTTCCTGTCTATTCCATTGAGTGAATCAAGCTGTTCTTGCGTTTCGATTTTAGGAACTGTCACAACTGGATCATTTATCACTACCTGTTCGACACTTATTTTGTAATCATACGTTTCTCTTCGATCTTTAAATATTGGCTGCTCGCTCTTAATCAGTTTGCTGGTGTAGATATCTGCAAAACCGCCTGATCGTCCACTAGAGAAGAAAGCAGTACTATCATCTGCTAACATGAAGTATGCATCAAATCGTGGACTGTTGATTCTTCTTCCTAAATTGACTGGCTTGCTCCACTTCCTCCAGCTATCATCCAGTCGATTTGAGTAGTAAATGTCTGCACTTCCGTACCCACCAATACGGTTGCTGGCAAAAAATAGAACTTTGCCATCGTTGCTCAGAAATGGTGAGATTTCGTATCCCTCGCTGTTGATGACATTTCCCAAATGTATTGGCGTAGACCACCAATAGTACTCGTCATCGCTGCTCCCAGTGGCTTTAAAAAACCTATTCCATCCAGTAAACTTAAAACTGACGTAAAGGTCCTCGTACCCCAGTGTCTCCTCTCCTTTCATTGAAATCAAGAGTACATCGGAGTTTTTATTCACCTTTAATCCGTAGATCTGATTGTCTTCCAGATTATATATTCCTTGAACCTTCGTCACAGCTGGAGGTGACCAACTTTTATTTTGGAAGTCACTATAGGATAAGCCGCTCCTCGCACCATAGTCATCCTCGTAAGAATTAAGCAAGTATAAGCGTCCTTGGGTGTCATGCCCCACCACTACATTATTTCCTTGGTTATTAAAAACGTCAAACTTCTTAGCAGACTGCCAAGCACCGTCAACGAACTCTGAATACCATATATCTTGCCCATAAAATCTGCCTCCAAGGTTTTCCTCATGAGCTTGTCTTGTGAAATACAAGACCGAACCATCTTTTGAGAGAACAGGCATCAATTCATCTGATTTACTATTCACTTCACCATTCAGTCTTTTTATGGGAAGAAACTCAAAACTCCCCTGTTGTGCGAGCGTACCTAACGGAAGAAGTACCAAAATGAAAAGAGTGCTAGCTTTCATCTAATGACCGATTTTGTGCGATCAGATGATCGGAGTTGAATTCCCAGGATGATCTCATTACTACTGCCCCAAGGATTGTTGGAAATGGAATAATCGTGCGCATAGGACAATTGATACTTATTCAAGAAAAGCGCGCCTAAACTAATCCCTACGCTACGATCTGGAAGGTAATTAACACCAATGTTGTAATTATCTAAATAGTAAATACGGCTGCTTAAGGTTAAAGTGTTAGACGAGAGCTCTCGAATTGAATAGTAAAAACCAGGGACAAGTAAGAAGCTTTGATTAAGACTTATATTGACACCTCCAACAATGTTGTGACTTTTTTCTACCATGTTAGTGTTCAAGGAGGAGTTATTGCCATTGATTAATTGCAACACTCCATATGAAAACTGAAAACTCTTTGAATAAAGAGCAAATCCCACGCTCAAAAAAGAGTGAAAATTATCTACTAGACCACTGGCATAGTTTTGATAAAGTAGATCCTGATCAGGATCAAGTACAACTGCCTTATTCCGATCAAAACCAGAGTGAGAAATGCTGATTCCTGCTCCCATTGAAACATGAATATCGTTCGTGATAGGAAGATGATAAGCATAGGTGGGGTTAGCCAGATAAGATGTGAAAGCTCCCTCGCTGTTTGAAACTAATGTCAGGTTAAACCCATGTTTTGAAGCCGCTAGATCAGAGTATTTTGCCCTAACTCTTCTCATAAAGTTTCGCCTCTCTTTCCTATCCAATTTACTCACCTCATTCTTGATACTATCTTGAAGCATTCGTCTCACTAATTGCGGATTACTGGATCTGATACCATTATTGGGAATCGCAATGCTATCAGAAAGTTGACTTATGTTGTACGGGCTTTTGTATTTCCTCTTGTTTCTTCGAACCCTTTTATCTGCATATAGGAAACTACCAAATTCAATAATGAAGTTGGAGGGTCCATCCGCAAAACCACTGACTTGACTTCTGAAGCCAATATCAATATCTGTGTAGTCTTCGATACCCGCATAGCCAGGATTAATCACTGGCAGTATCTCCTGATATTGAGTGATCTGCGAAGAGACCTGTCCTAAGCTCCAGCTAGACGAGCAAAAGATAAAAATCACAGCTGTAAACGTCTTTCCATTCATCTTAAAATAGATATTAGGCCTTTTAATTTAGTGCCAGCTAGGTCATTTAAGCTGATCAAATAGTAATATGAGGCAACTGGAAGAATCCTGCCATTGAAACTACCATCCCATGGGCGGTCATAACCTCTTGAAAAGAACACCCTTCTTCCGGTGTGATCAAAAACTTCCACAATACTTGATTCGAAAGTGTCAAGTTCTGGTATATGCCAAGTATCATGTGTTCCATCTCCATTTGGGGTAAAAGCTGTAGGCACAATAGGAAGATCCAGTTTTCTGACGCTAACTACGAATTCCTTTTCTGTAGATGCACTAGGTATGCCATTGTCTTCTGAACGCACCCTTATTTTATAGCTGGTTCTCGATCGAAAATCAAATATTTCTGAAGTCAGTAGTTCATTATTTCGAATAGTAAAAGAAGTGTTATCCTCATCGCCTTCACCAGCGATTAGGGAATATGAATGAAAATCTCCAAGATCAGGATCGACTGTTGATAGTAGGCCAACTCTGGTGTTAATAGGACTTTGTTCATCGACAATATTATTGTCTAACAAAATATCCTGAGGAGCTAAATTGACGTCCGCTACTGTCACGAGCACTGTACCCTCGTCTGTAAGGTTCCGTTCTAGGTCTGTTGCCGATACTCTTAGTACGTACTGTGGCGTCCGTCTTGAATCAATGGTGCTGTTGTCCGCAACAAAGAGGCTACCATCATCCTCAATTGAAAAAATGCCATTTTCATTTCCTGACATTAAGGCAAAAACTAGTTCAGTACCTCTTGGCGAAAATGCTTGAATGGTACCGACTAGTTCTTGAACTGCAATATCCTCGTCAATTTCGAAAAATTGATCTTGCACGACTGGTGGTTGACCTACAAACTCAACATTGACGGTCACTATCGCTTCTGCGAAAAGTCCAAACTCATCGGTCACCCTAACTTGTAGTTCATATATTGGGTTGGACAATGCATCTAGCAAACTTGAGTTTGCAACGAAGAGCTGCCCTGTATTTTCCTCCAGATTGAAGACACCTGACTCATTGCCAGAAATAATAGAAATAGTGGTTGCTCCATCATCCGAAGCTATAATTGTTCCAACCAAATCCCCTCCTTCGGCTGTTTCCTTTATAACAAAAGTCTGGTCATTCAAAGTTGGAGTTTCATTTGATTGGAGAATGTTGATAACAAATATTTCCTCTATGAAAGCATTTTCCGGTA
>CAYYNA010000057.1:13408-16127 GCA_964472815.1 uncultured Roseivirgaceae bacterium | reverse complement strand
TAGACTTTGCGGGTGAGCTTACTCTGTACTCTGGTTGTATCCTGTAGTGATGAAAAACTCAGCCCTAAACCCATAAAAATGAGCATGATATTCACGTTCTCAAAGTAAACTGACGGGTCTTCTTTGATTGCCTCCAGCCCATTGAAATAAGGCTTGGTGGCGAAAAACAATGCAACTAGCATCAGTGGGTACTGTAGATAGCTGACTGCTTGGAAAAACTGTTTGAAGGTCATTTTGCTTCCTATAAACTCAAGAACTGTTTTCTCAAATCTAAGGCTTATGTATCTCTGATCTTCTCAGATTCCCCTCAAAATCAGTTCTTTCAATGACGAAAAGACGTATTTCCTCTTTTCCATCAGGTAACATAATATTGGATTGATAGCGGAAGCCAATCTTCTCTAGTACTTTTTGGGAAGCACGGTTTTGAATGGAAGTGATAGCACTTAGTTGGTTTGATTTAAACCTTGTGAAAGCCATTTGTACCATTAGGGTTGCTCCCTCGGTAGCATATCCCAATCCTTCAAATTCTTCAAGCATGGCATATCCAACGTCTAGGCCTTCTACTCCATCTCGATCATGAATGCTGCAAGTACCGACGGGTCGATTGCTCGCTTTCTCTATCATGAGGTGATTAATGAAGCCCTTTTCATCGAGATCAGTACTCATCTTGCTCCGAATGTACTTTCTAGCATCCTGAACATTAGCTATGCCCTTATCTCCGATGTATTGGTGCCACTTCAGAGTATTCATTAACTGAAACAAAAAAGGAGCATCACCTTCATTTAGAGTCCTAATCTTGAGGCGGTTCGTTTCCATACCGGAATTTAGAACTTAGAAAAGTACCGCGAATGACATTAAAAATAAAAGTCTTGTGAATTTGATGTAGTCTCGCAATTAATGCTTCATCTTTAAGAATCAACCAATTTACAGCATGAAAAAAACCAAACCGGCTCACCTTCTACTGGCCTTCCTTTTAGTCACATGTACCACGAAACCAGTATCTAATGAGCAGGAGAGCCATCCAGTTGATGAGTCGAAGGAATTTACTCCCATCACTTGGATTGACGATCGTGTTGCTGAAGCTGAAAAACGCCTTGGCGAATCTGATGCTGGTAAACTGCTCCTGTCTTCCATCCAAGCTCATGGGGGCCTACGCCAATGGTTTGGAAATGGTCCAATCGCATTTCATTTCGACTATCAGCCCTTAGATGGAGGAAGACGGAGGGACAGCTATCAAGTAGTGGACCAATGGTCGGTGAGAGCAGTGCATGAGGTAGCTGCCAACCGAAATCTTCTGTACGGTTGGGATGGGAAGCAAGCATGGAATTATCCTGATACGGCAGAGGTTGGGGTAAATCCTCGTTTCTGGTCTACAACACCTTTCTATTTCATTGGGCTGCCGTTCGTCTTGGCGGATGAGGGTGTAATACTTGAGAGGCTTACGCCTAAGGAGTACAATGGTGTTAATTACGACCTCATTAAAGCATCTTATGAATCCGGGGTTGGGGATGCTCCGGACGACTACTACGTGATTTATATCCACCCTGAGACTAAGCTGATGGGTGGGTTACGGTACATCGTTTCTTACCCTGGTTTTTTCCCGAACGGAGGACATAATCCTGAGAAGTTTATGGAGATACTCGGGCATCAGGAAGTCGAGGGAGTTACGATTCCTACAGGCTATCATACGTTTTGGTTTAAAGATGCTGAGCCAGCTGAGCACATCACAAAGATTGATGTGACAGAAGTAGCATTCAAACCTGAATTACAAAGTAACTTTTTTGATGCTCCTGAAGGAGCCAAGATTCAAGAGGGACTTTGATAAAAAAAGCCCGAGTCACTGACTCAGGCAATTATTTTTTTAGTTAAGATACAGCCTATCAGTTGACCAACTGCTTACTTGAAGGTTTGAATTCTGTTAAGTTGATTCCATCTACTGCAGCTTCGTACTCGTCCATCTTCGGTGTACGGCCTAGGATAGTAGAAAGTACCACCACTGGGGTAGAAGAAAGCAGCGATTCGCCCTTTTTCTCATCTGAATCCTTGACGACTCGCCCTTTAAATAGTCGAGTGGAAGTAGCCATCACTGTATCACCGGGCGCGGCTTTTTCCTGGTTACCCATACATAGGTTGCAGCCAGGTCGCTCCAGGTATAAGATGTTCTCATATTTCGTTCTAGCGTCTGCTTTCGGTGCATCATCATCAAACTCAAATCCAGAATACTTCTTCAGTACTTCCCAGTCGCCTTCTTCTTTCAGTTCGTCCACGATGTTGTACGTGGGAGGTGCGACTACAAGAGGCGCGTTGAATTCTACCTTTCCTTGCTGTTTCTCTACGTTCTTTAGCATTTGCGCCAAGATCTTCATATCTCCTTTATGCACCATACATGATCCTACAAACCCAAGGTCTACCTTTTTCTCACCACCGTAGTAGGAGAGAGGTCGGATGGTGTCATGAGTGTATCGCTTGGAGACATCCAGGTTGTTTACGTCAGGATCCGCAATCATTGGTTCTCCGACAATATCTAGATCAACTACCACTTCCGCATAGTACTTCGCATCTGCATCTGGTCTTAGTGCCGGTTTGTCACCCGATCTAATTTCTGCTATTCTTTTATCGGCAATGTCAATCAAACCTTGAAGCACCTGCTTTTCATTATCCATACCTTTCTGGATCATGATCTCGATGCGGTCTTTGGCTATCTCCAATGATTCGATCA
>CAYYNA010000057.1:7270-13308 GCA_964472815.1 uncultured Roseivirgaceae bacterium | reverse complement strand
GTATGAGAGTCACCTCCAATGATCACAGCCCAGTCGTCCACGGTAATGTCATTCAACACTTTGTGTATCACGTCGGTCATGGCGTGGTAAACACCTTTTGGGTCTCTTCCAGTAATGAGCCCAAAATCATTCATGAACCTCATCAGTTTCGGGATGTTGGCCTGTGCTTTCCTATCCCAGACCGAAGCGGTATGACACCCTGACTGATACGCACCGTCCACGATCGGCGAAATAGTCGTGGCAGCCATGGCTTCCAGTTCCTGTGAAGTCATCAAGCCAGTGGTATCCTGAGACCCTACGATATTTACTTCCACGCGCACATCTGATCCCGCGTACAGTGTTTTCCCTGGAGTGGTTCCGACTGCATTTCTATTAAAGATCTTCTCAACTGCGGTAAGTCCCTGACCTTCTTTGGAAATCTCTTTAGACGGAGCGTAAACGATGGGTGCTTCGATACCCAAAGTCTTTGCCGCGAAGGTTTGGAGCTTTTTGCCAAAAACAACAGCATAGGAGCCTCCAGCTTTAATGAATTCAACCTTCTGTGGTGTCAAAGAGCTGGAAATATCAATGAGTTCCTTGTCCCCATTGTAGAGCTTTTTCTTTTTGGTGTTGATGGTAAGAACAGTTCCTGTGGCTACAGAGTAGGCTTCTTCGAGGACTGCTTCTCCGTCTTCATCCACTACCGTGTTTCCATCAGCATCCTTCTTCTTCACCCAGTTCTTCAAGTCAACTCCAATACCTCCGGTCACCCCAACAGTGGTCAAGAAGATCGGAGAGATCCCATTGGTACCAGCGATGATTGGTGCGATGTTAATGAAAGGGACATAGGGACTTGCTTGAATACCAGTCCATAAAGCCACGTTATTGACTCCAGACATTCTGGAGGAACCTACACCCATGGTGCCTTTTTCCGCGATGAGCATGACTCGCTTGTCAGGATGTTTTTCCTTAAGTGCTGCAAGCTCATTTTGCATGTCTTTGTTGTGCTCGAAAATGCATTGGCCGTGAAGCTCACGATCTGATCTTGAGTGCGCATCTGCTCCTGGAGAAAGTAAGTCTGTAGAAATGTCCCCTTCCCCAGCGATGTAAGTCACTACCTGAATTTCTTCATCAACTTCGGGAAGCTTAGTAAAGAATTCGGCGTTGGCGTAGCTGTTCAAGAGCTCTTTAGCGATAGCGCTTCCCTCATTGAATGCATTTGCTAATCGGGCTGTATCTGCCTCATACAAGAATACCTGTGTTTTAAGGACTTCCGCAGCGTCTCTTGCGATAGCTGAGTCATTGCCTAAGGCTAGATCTAGCAATACCTCAACAGAAGGACCTCCTTTCATGTGTGACAATAACTCAAACGCGAATGAAGGAGTGATTTCTTCTACAACTGATTGACCTAAGATCACTTCTTTCAAAAATTTCGCTTTTACCCCTGCTGCACTTGTTGTCCCTGGCAGTGTATTGTAAATGAAGAAATGAAGAGAATCTTTTCTATGTTCATGCTTTACGTCCCTAATTTGATCGATGATTTCACTAAGTAATGAGGCTTCATCTATTGGTTTGGGGTGAAGGCCCTGTCCTTTTCTTTCTTCAATCTCCTTAAGGTATTCGTTGTATAAGCTCATATTTGAAAATTTTATAGATAGTTGAGAGACTTCTTAAAGTATTTGTCTCAATAATTTATCTAAGTAGAAGAGTTTTAAGTTCCGTTTCTCGGTTGGAAACTCGACAAAGATAAATGGGATTATCGATTAAACAGATGCGAATAATGCTATGCTACCTTATGACCAGTAGAGGCCGTCCATAGGCTATACCATTCTTCGTGTGTCAGCGTAATGGAGGCTCCTTTAAGCGCAGATTTTATTCTAGCTACTTTGGAAGTCCCAAGAACTGGAATGATTCCAGCGGGATGTTTTCTGAGCCATGCGACCAAGATCGCGTCCAATTCTGTGCTGTACTTTTCAGCGAGCTCTTCGGCAACCTTCCTTATTCTTTGGTATTTCTCCTGATCACTGGTGAAGACCTGCCCGCCTGCAAGTGGTGACCAGGCACATGGCTGTATTTTTTTTGATAGTAACATCTCTAAGCTGCCATTCTCGAAGGGCTCAAGGTGATCAATTGAAATCTCAATTTGATTTGTTACTACTTCTACATAATTGCTGAGAATTTGGATTTGCTCAGGTTTAAAATTGGACACGCCAAAATGGAGGATCTTCCCTGAAGTTTTTGCAGTACTGATTGCATCAGCGATTTCTTCAAAATTCATGAGGTAGTCGGGACGATGAATCAGAAAGGTGTGAATCTGCTCCACTTGTAGGTCACGCAAAGAAGCATCAATACACTTGAGGATGTACTCTTTGGAAGAATTGTAATGTTTAAGACCTATCTCTGGCCGCTGATCTGACGGGTACGCGATTCCACATTTGGTGGTGAGCTTCAATTTCTGTTTTAGATCTGGCCTAGAGGATAATAATGTTCCGAATTCCCGTTCGGTGGTATGCCCTCCATAGATATCTGCATGGTCAAATTCATCAAGTCCTAATTCCAGGCATTCATCCACGAATTTGCCTAGTTCTGTAGTATTAAACTGGGCTCCCCAAGTGCCTAACTTCATGCAGCCGATCAGTAGTGGTTTGGTGTACATATTCTTCTAGTTTAGGTTATTTAAAAATTTCATGGTGTCGATATTGTCCGCATAATCCCATAGTTCCGGACGCTGAGCTTTACCAAAAGGAATGTGGTCATGACCTACAATGCATTGGATCTTTTCTTTCTTGTTTTCTAAATGGGCTTGCAGTGACGTTTCGTTTTCATACTCCTGGTGATAGAGCACGCTGATTGGCGAGACTAGATCTTCAGTACTTGAAACTAGTAGAAAGCCAGTATCCAAATGTGGCGTCTTGTTTACAAGGTAGATGGATTTGTAATAATCGTAGTTGTTCCGGTATTTATGATGGTTGATCACCTCATTATGTTCCTCAAAGACTGGGAAAATCGACCTGATATCATATCCCTGAGGAGTAAACACCTTTGAGACATTTCTACAGCCCAATCCAAAGTAGGAAAAGATATCGTCCCCAAGCATCCTAAGCTCCTCCTGAGATTCAACACCAGAAATTACCGCCACCGACGTACGGTTTTTTCTGATGATGCTTGGGAGATCTCTGAAATAGTATTCGAAGTATCTCGCTGTATTATCACTTCCAGTGGCAATGACTGCATCAATATCTTGCAGTTTGTCTCTTATTTGGACGTTCTTCTTGAATCTGGGCTCTATTTCCAGTATCCAATCGATAACTACTTGGGTCAGGAATTCATCGTCGCTACTCGGCTTTATTGCCGCAAAATGACCAGAAATAAGGACGGAGAGTAAATCGTGAAAGCCGACTAATGGAATATTGCCGGCGGTGACCAATCCAACAATTTTCGGCAATTCGTTTTCAGTGGGGTAGGAGCTGGTCCACTTTTCCAATTTATCTCTATCAAGCATGTACGATAGGCCGGATAGCGCATTCTCAATGCTCTCCATTGTAAACCAGCCATTTTTCGCTCTTGCTGACTGAGCAAGATGAGCGATTTGAGCCTCTGATAAGCCTTCGATTTTTTGTCCGAGTTGGACAAAAGCGCTTATTCTCTCATTTTTTTGCATAAAAAAGTGATTTTGATCGGCATTGCTAGTTGGGACGCAAACTTATTGCGATTAATTTTGTTGCTGGTTAAAGATTTTAGAAAAAGAGGCTATGGCTATAATCATAACGGATGAATGCATCAACTGCGGTGCGTGTGAACCAGAGTGTCCAAATACGGCAATTTACGAAGGGGGTGTTGAGTGGAAATGGGCTGATGGTACGGATTTGACTGAAATTGAGTTAGAGGACGGCTCATCAGTTGATGCCAAGGAGATACAAGAGCCAGTATCTGATGAATTTTATTACATAGTTCCAGGGAAATGTACCGAATGTACCGGATTCCACGAAGAGCCTCAATGTGCAGCTGTTTGCCCAGTCGATTGCTGCGTGCCTGATCCTGATTACGTTGAAACGGAAGAGGAGCTACAGGCCAAGAAAGAGTGGCTGCACCTTTGATCAACGCATTTTTTTGCGCTTGATTAAGTAAGCACCAAGCACCTTGTCGAAAGAATCGTTCGTATTTACTGGAACAAAATCGATCTTCATCATGCCGCATTTGATTTTGAGATCGTGAAAGAAGGCGCTCATCTCCTTTTGGTACTCTTCTTTCAATTCCCACGGATTTAGTTTGACTGATTCATTGGTTTCTGAATCGATGAACTTGTAAGGACGATCTTCAAACTCGAAGTGCAACTCGTGCGCATAATCTGAAACATGAAATAGAATGACCTCATGTTTGTTGTGTTTAAGGTGTTGTAAGGCTTTAAGCAATTCCTCCTCATTTTCATTTTGAAACATGTCGGTGAAAATGACTATCAGCGATCTTTTGTGGGCCTTATCAGCAATTTGATGTAGCACTGAAGCTATGTCTGTTTCCTTCTTAGGTTTGAGTTTTTCTAGCTTGGACAGCTGGGTCAGCAGCGTGTTTAGATGTGAACGAGTGCTTCTTAGGTCTGTCTCTGATTCTAGGGTATCGGAGAAAACGGACAATCCGACCACATCTCGCTGCTTTGTGAGCAGGTAGGCTAGTGCTGAAGCGGCAAACACCGAAAACTTGAGCTTATCCTTTCCCGGGAGAGGGTAGTGCATCGACGCAGAATTGTCAACCAAAATCCTGCACCTTAAATTGGTTTCTTCTTCGTATTGCTTTGTAAACAACTTATCGGTCCTTGCATATACCTTCCAGTCTATGTGTTTCGTGCTCTCACCAAAGTTGTAAAGCTTGTGCTCGGCAAACTCCACTGAAAAGCCATGATATGGCGATTTATGCAGCCCAGTGATAAACCCATCTACTAACTGCTTGGCAATTAGTCCTAGGTTTTCAAATTGGTTTAATTCAGAAATGCTTGTACTCATGAATATTTATAGTCATATGGCTAAAGTTTTGTTTTTAAATATTAGAAAGTCTTATATTTAGCCCGACTTAATCAATAAAACACCTAACACAAATATTATCAACGTGGACGAGAATAACGAAAAAGGAAGAGACGAGATCTATTCAGAGAGAGTAAAGGCGGGCAAGCGTACGTACTTTTTTGATGTGAAAGCGACAAGGTCAAATGATTATTACCTAACGATCACAGAGAGCAAGAGAAAGCCAAAGGATGATGGCTTTTATTATGAGAAGCATAAGATATTTCTTTACAAAGAGGATTTTAATAAGTTCGTAAATGCGCTTAATACTACTGTGAATCATGTGAAGGATGAGCTACTTCCTGAAGTGGATTTTGCGCAGTTTGATCGTGAGGATCAAGAGCACGAAGTTGTTAATGCCGAAGTTTCAGATTCGAATTCTGATCTGAAATGGGATTAAGATAATTTTTATAAGTATGAAGAGGAGAACCTCGACAGTTTGTCGGGGTTTTTTTTATGCTAATTTTGCGCCTCGTTAACGAATAGCTGAAATATTTATGGGTTTACAATGTGGTATTGTCGGATTGCCTAATGTGGGAAAATCCACACTTTTTAATGCCTTGTCAAACGCAAAGGCAGAAGCGGCCAACTTTCCTTTTTGCACCATTGAGCCAAATGTGGGAGTGATCACGGTACCTGATAAAAGACTCAATATTTTGGAAGGTTTGGTAAACCCCAAGAAGGTCCTGCCCACAGTCATGGAGTTCGTGGATATAGCCGGACTTGTGAAAGGAGCAAGTAAAGGTGAAGGACTCGGAAATCAGTTTCTTGCAAATATCAGGGAAGTCGACGCGATCATCCATGTGATTAGATGTTTTGATAACGATAACATCGTGCATGTTTCTGGCAAAGTAGACCCCATCGAGGATAAAGAAGTAATAGATACGGAGCTTCAATTGAGGGATTTAGAATCTGTAGACAAGCGGATTCAACGAGTGGAAAAAATTGCTAAGTCTGGGGATAAGGACGCTAAAGCAGAATACGATGTGCTGGTTCAGTTTAAAA
>CAYYNA010000057.1:0-7170 GCA_964472815.1 uncultured Roseivirgaceae bacterium | reverse complement strand
CAAATGTTTCTAGACGAATATGGATTGGCAGAATCAGGTTTGAATAGACTCATTAAGGCTTCCTATTCGCTGCTCGATCTTATTACGTATTTTACCGCTGGTGAGCAGGAGGTTCGTGCTTGGACAATTAAAAAAGGGTGGAAAGCACCTCAGGCCGCAGGAGTCATTCACACAGATTTTGAGAAGGGATTCATCAAGGCAGAGGTAATCAAAATTCCTGATTACGAACAATATAAGACGGAAGCAGGATGCAGAGAGGCGGGGAAGCTAGCTATTGAAGGTAAGGAATATGTTGTGCAGGATGGGGATGTGATGCACTTCAGGTTCAATGTTTAGAGCTCTTCAATGGATTTGAACTTCTTGTAGCCAACCAGCTCATCATTGATATTGCCAGGCCTTCTGTAATAGACAAAGATTTCATAGTCATTTTCTGTTTGAAAATGACTTCCCTCAAAATGATAGTCTGGAAGGTTACTTTCCGTTAGAACATATTGGTAGTCATAGTAGCCTTGTTTTAAAAAGATATCTGTATAATATGCTTGGTTCTTTTGGTCGTAATTCATCAAATTTTTGTCTTCGAGCTTCCAATCATTGAACCGCCCTGCAACATATACTTTCCCAACAACTTGATCCGTTTCGAGCGTAAAACGAGCTGTTGCGTAATCCGTATTTAGGCTAGACTCCAATTGGTCATTATTTTGAATGATGTAGTTGCCATTGATGTCTTGAAAGTTTAGGGAATAGCCTTTCTGATTTCGGGATTTGTCTAATCCAAGTTGAGCAAAAACCTCATTACCCGTATTTCGAATCCTAGCAACGTTCCTACCGGCCACATTCAGTGTTCTAAGATCTGTCCACCGAAATTCATTCCAACCAGGGAAGCAGGTGGTCTCATCCAGGTGTCTATAGTCGATCGAACCTTCATTGGCCCTTATGAGGGTGGGAGGTATATCCCTTATTGCAGTCCTCCAGTTATGATTTTGAAGAATGACGGTGCTGAGATCTCTGGTAGGAATACTGACAAAAAGATTGCCGTATGAGATACTAAAGTCGAGCTGTTGATCAATTTCACGTTTGCTGATGTTATTGCTTACTCGGACGATCTGTTCTATGGATGCAACAGGCTCGTAAACGGAGAATCTTCTGGTTAGCAGCAAATCGTTAGGATTTGCTCTTCTAAATACTGCTAAGATGAAATTGCCACTTATTGATGGTTGTGGCAGAATCAAGCGGTAGTTGATATAGGGCTGGACCGTATTCAAGGAGTAATCAAAATCCGTAATTCTGTAATTGTTGATTTCATCCAAATACTCCATTTCGCGAAGCTGTGACCTTGACCAATCCTTGTTACAATGAATGATCTTCGCACTCAGATTTTCAAATTGATCAGACAACAGGTCGAAATCAAGCAGAAGTTGTGTGTTTTCACGCAGACTGATGACAGGATTATCTAATGGGTTAGCCTGGCCATTCGACAGTGGATACAGGTTTACATTTCCAACAATTGCCTCATATTGGTGATTTTCAAATAAAATTTTCTTATCTGCAATATTTTTTTGGGGTACCAGCGGCTCACATTGTACTAATAGTAGTACTATGGCAATTATTACAATGTTCTTCATAACTTTGATTCGGTAGTAGCCAAAATACGGATTACAACTTTAACTATTGGCAAGGGGTCTCTAAAATGTCGATTAGCGAAGAAAAACTTATAAAAGGCTGTCAAAAAGGCAAAAGGGAGTATCAGCAAGCTTTGTATGATAAGTACGCTGATGGGATGTACCTAGTGGCCCTCCGATATTCAAAAATGCAGCAAGAAGCTGAAGATATTCTTCAGGAAGCCTTCATAAAGGTTTTTAAGAATATTGAAAGTTTTAGGAAGGATTCTTCGCTGGCGTATTGGATTAAGCGAATAGTTGTGAATACAGCATTGAATCATCAGCGAAGTAAACTTTATCTCTATCCGATGGTGGATGTGACAGAGCTTAATGATTGGAGTGATAAGGAATCAATTATTTCTGGACTTGGTTATGAAGAGCTTCTTTCATTGATTCGAGAGTTACCGACCGGGTGTCAAGTTATATTCAACCTCTTTGCTATCGAGGGATACAAACATCACGAGATTGCCAAGAAACTCGAGATAAGTGAGGGTACTTCAAAATCTCAGTATTCACGAGCAAAATCCATATTGGTAGAGAAGATTACGAATCAGGAGCATTTGAGGTATGGGGAGCTTTGAGGATTCCATAAAGAACAGTTTTGACAAAAAAGAAGTAAAGGCACCAGCTCAAGTTTGGAGCAAAGTGGAATCAAGCCTCAATGCTGACTTGGTTAGTAGCTACCAGTCTAGCCAGTTTTTTCACAAATGGGTCTCTGCTGCGGCAATATTGATCGCCTTTATCTCTTTGGCATTTCAATATCAACCCAATTATGGCACCAATACTTCCCAAGAATACACTGGTGAGACCTATAATGGACTTCTTGCCGATCAATCGAATTACTTAAACTCATTGAGCTTTAGCTACACAGCACCTCAATTCAACAGGGTATTAACCTACCCTGTAGTTATAGAAAAGGGTCGTGATGATGTTGCAGATGAGCTACCAATTTTCGTTGAAGAGCCGAATGAAGGTCTCTATTCCCAGGCTCATTCTTTAGCCTTGGTCAAAAATGACATTCAGAAAGCAGAGGTTACTAATGATATCTATCCTTATCATCAAGGAGCCACATATGTGAAGTCCAAAGGAAGAAGCCGGGAAGATAATACCAAGGTTTGGGCAGGAATAGAAGCTGGAGCTGGAAACTTCAATACCTCTCTTACAGGTCCAAGTGTTTTCACCGGGAGCATCGATCAATCGAGCCTTGCCTCTGCTTTGGGTAGTGAAGGCTTTATTAACCCGACAGCTAATGTTAACCCAGACATGGATCCAGGACTAGCTACTTCTATTGGTTTAGATTTTGGCATGCGATTGGGTAATAAGTGGACCTTGGAAACTGGATTAGCCTACACAAGTGTCGATTCTAGAGGTGATGCTTCAATTAATGTTTTAGATATTTATACAATTGATAACAGCGACTTTACCGGAACGTTGAATGGTGATTCGGAGCTGGCTCTTCCTGCGACTGCTTCTCGGCAAAGTACGTTGGAGGTTCAAGATAGCTATGATTACGACTTAGATGTGAGAAGTAACTTTCGGTTTACTTCTATACCAATGAAAGCAGGATACTTTGTCATGGACAGAAAAATGTCACTGCGCCTCAATGTGGGCTTAGCAGCTAATTATTTTGTAGGTAGTCAGCTAAGTGGATCTGGAGATGTGATCAATGGGTCCGCTAACGATTTGTTCAATACATGGTCGTTTGACGGTCTTGGTGGATTGGAGCTTGGGTATTCGATCCTAGATCGATTTGATGTAACGCTTGAGCCCAATTACAGACAGGCAATTACTCCTCTAAGTGAGTCCAGTAATTCCTCATCTCGATTCATTGTTCAGACAGGTTTACGGTACAAAATCCAGTAAAACCGGCCATCCACGTCTTTTTGCGCTCAAATAACAGATGTAACCTTTTTAAGTAAAGTAAGTACTTAAGTAAGTCAACTAACTCATTACAACTTAGCTCCATGCCAATCAGAAGAGGATTTCTACTTCTTTTCTTATTATCCGTGTTTTTGGTTAAAGCCCAAGAACAAGAACTTCCTGATAGGAAATCTTATACCACAGCAAAGAGATCAAGCGATATTGTAATTGATGGTAAGCTTGATGATGAGGCTTGGGATCAAGTCGAATGGGGCGGGGATTTTATTGGACATGATCCTGAGTACCTCGCTGAACCCTCACAAGAAACACAATTCAAGATACTCTACGATGCGAAATTTTTGTATGTAGGAATAAGAGCGTTTGACACAGAGCCAGACAAAATTGTAAGAAGGATGTCCCGTCGAGATGGGTTCGACGGAGATTGGGTTGAAATCAATATTGACAGCTATAATGATAAGCGAACCGCCTTTTCATTTACTTCTTCTGTTTCTGGTGTGAAAGGCGATGAATTTGTTTCTAATAATGGTGATAACTGGGATTCTACTTGGGACCCTATTTGGTATCTAAAAACTAGTATTGATGAATTAGGCTGGATTGCAGAACTTAAAATTCCACTTTCTCAATTGCGTTTCGCGAACAAGGAAGAGCATGTTTGGGGTATTCAGCTAACCAGAAGATTTTTTCGTGAGCAGGAACGATCTACCTGGCAAGCTGTGGATCCCAATGCTCCTGGATGGGTACATCTTTTCGGTGAGTTACGAGGAATCAAGGGCATCAAACCGCAAAAGCAACTAGAAATTTTACCTTATGTCGTAGGGTCAGCACAGACCTATCCAAAAGAAGAAGGTAATCCATTTCGAGAAGACGGTAGAGAGTTTGATGGAAATGTGGGTGTTGACGCTAAGATCGGTTTGACGTCAGATATTACCTTAGACCTCACTATTAATCCTGATTTTGGTCAGGTGGAGGCAGATCCATCGCAAGTAAATCTTGGTGCATTCGAACTATTTTTTAGAGAGCAGAGGCCCTTTTTCTTGGAAGGAAACAATATTCTTGAGTTTAGAACCAGCGGAGGTATAAATAACTTATTTTACTCCAGACGAATTGGAAGAAGGCCCCAAGGATTCTTGGCCGATGATGATATCGCCTACTCCGATGTTCCTGGTCAAACGCGGCTGTTAGGTGCGGCCAAGATCACTGGTAAAAACGCAAAAGGATTTTCTTGGGGCGTGCTGGAATCGGTGACAAGGAGAGAGTATGCAGAGGTAGTGGATACGTTAGGTAATTTCCGCGATGAGGCTATTGAGCCGATGACGAACTACTTTGCCTCACGATTCCAACAAGACATTCAAGGAGGCAAGACCGTATTTGGCGCGGTAGTTACCAACGTGAACCGATTCAATAATCAAGGCAATGGAATGGAATTGCTTCATGATAATGCCCAGAGCGTCGGTGTAGACTTGGATCATAACTTCAAAGATCGAAAGTACGGGATGACACTAAAGTTCTCAGGCAGCAGAGTGGAAGGAACTCCCGGAGCTATTTACAGAACACAAACGAGCTTTCAGAGAAGTTTTCAAAGAACGGATAACAATTACAAAGAGGTGGATTCCACCCGAACCGAATTGATGGGTACGGCAGGTACATTTTCCTTTGGGAAAAGAAGTGGAAATTGGCGCTGGATGGTCGGGTCGAATTACAGATCTCCGGAGCTAGAATTAGATGATATTGGATTCCTTCGGCAGACGGATGTGGTGAATAATTGGTTTTGGAGCCAGTATCGAACTAACAAAGTGACTAAACTATTTCGAAACCAGCGATACAGCTTTTATTCAGAGCAAAACCTCGACTTTGGGGGTGTGACTACAAGCAGGAGTTTAAACTTTGATGCAGGGGTTCAGTTTCAAAATTTCTGGGGTTTTGAAAGCGGGTTTTTCATCGAAGGAAATCAGGTGTCTAATGCCGACCTCAGGGGTGGACCATCTATCATTTATCCTGGCGGGAAAAACTGGTGGTACTGGATCGGAACGAATAACCAAAAGAAATTTAGATTCTCATTTAACAATTGGTATTACTGGGGTGATCAGGACTATGTGATGAATTATGGGGTCAATTTCAATATGACCATCCGACCAATTGACGCAATGAGGATTTCCATCTCTCCTCGATATTCTAGAGGAAGAAATGACCTGCAGTACGTAACTGACCTGGACCTGAGTGATGGTTCTAGATATATCCTAGGTACAGTAAGTCAGCACACGTATAGTGCTTCAATTCGACTCAACTACAATATCACACCGGATCTAACATTGGAGTTTTGGGGCCAACCTTTTATGGCGACAGGACTGTATGACAATTTCAAGAGGGTGACGGAACCGAATTCAGAAAGCTACTCTGACAGATTCAGATTATATACAAATGAAGAAATATCATTTGATTCGGAGGAGAATGTTTTTGAGGTTGCTGAGTCATCTAGAAATGATACGTATTCCTTTGGGAATCCTGATTTCAACATTGTGGAGTTTAGATCAAACTTTGTTGTTAGGTGGGAATATATACCAGGCTCTGTTGTCTTTCTAGTTTGGTCAAATAATGGGTCTACGTTTAATCAGGATAGAAATAATAGTTTTTCTAACCTGGGCTCTCAATTCAACAACCTGGAGGCTACCAACACATTCCTGATCAAATACACTTACAGATTTATACTGTAAGTTTCTTCTCCTAAATTTGGATGACTTTAATTTTTAAGTATGTCCAAAATAGTAATTATTGGCGCAGGTGGAGTTGGAAGAGTAACTACTTTCAAGTGTGCCCAAAACAGCGAAATTTTTTCTGAAATAGTCTTAGCCTCCAGGACAAGATCGAAGTGCGACGATATTGCTAGGGATGTAAAAAGAGACCTTGGTGTAGAAATAGAAACTGACCAAGTAGATGCAGATCACACAGATCAAGTAGTTCGCTTGTTTGAGAAGCACAGTCCTAAAATGGTTATCAATGTAGCCTTGCCGTATCAGGATTTGACGATTATGGATGCATGTCTGGAGGCTGGAGTGCATTACCTGGATACAGCCAATTATGAGCCCCCTGAGGAGGCAAAATTTGAGTATAAATGGCAATGGGCTTATCAAGACAGATTTAAACAGGCGGGGTTATTAGCAGTTCTAGGTTGTGGCTTTGACCCAGGAGTTACAGGTGTTTTTACGTCAAGAGCTGCTAAGCATATTTTTGATGAAATTCACTATTTAGATATTGTGGATTGTAATGGTGGAGATCATGGCAAAGCATTCGCTACCAACTTTAACCCTGAAATAAATATTCGTGAGATTACTCAAAATGGTAAATTTTGGGAGAATGGTGGTTGGGTTGAAACTAAGCCTTTCGAATTCAGGAAAGAACTATCCTATCCTAATATAGGTAAGAGGTCCTCCTACCTTCTTTTTCATGAAGAACTTGAATCTTTAGTGAAAAACTACCCCACGATTAAAAGAGCAAGGTTTTGGATGACTTTTGGAGAAGAGTATTTGACACATCTGCGGGTGATTCAGAACATTGGCATGGCCTCCATAGAGCCTGTGACATTTGAGGGATTAGAAATCGTTCCATTGCAGTTTTTGAAAGCGGTGCTGCCAGA
>CAYYNA010000056.1:0-16534 GCA_964472815.1 uncultured Roseivirgaceae bacterium | reverse complement strand
GTAAATGGCACTCTTTCTGAGTACATCAAAGTACCAGCGCATCGATTGGTAGAAAAGCCAGCGCATCTTAGCGATGAAGAAGCAGCTGCGCTACCCTTGGCAGGATTAACCGCTTACCGTGCCACCATCAAAAAAGGACTTGCAACAAAAGGGAAGAATATTCTTGTAACTGGAGCCGGAGGAGGTGTCAGTCAATTTGCCATCGCTTTTGCAATAAAGGCTGGCGCAAATGTTTACGCGACTAGCGGAAGCCAAGAAAAAATTGAAGAAGCTAAGAAACAAGGAGTGATTCAGGGGTTTAATTATCGAGATGAGAAATGGCAAAAAGAGGCTTCTGGTGTGGGTGGATTTGATGCGATCATAGATAGTGCCGGAGGGAATCAACTAAACAATTACCTCAAGATCATTAAGCCAGCAGGAAGAATTGTAATGTATGGGAGCACGACAGGTCATCCCGAAAAGCTGGACGTATTTCGATTGTTTTGGTCGCAGGCTCAGATCATTGGCTCAACCATGGGGAATGATCAAGAGTTCGAAGAAATGGTAGAAGTTGTCAATGAAAGCCATCTAGAGCCAACAATAGATAAGGTCTTTAAACCGGAAGATTATTTAAACGCTTTTGATCGATTCAATGACCCAGAAGCCTTTGGCAAGATTGTCATTAAATGGTAGCACTACTTGTATTTATCATTTAGGCCAATGCCCTTAAGAATCATTGGTTCTATTTTTTCAAGGCGCTTCATTTTAGTCTCCACACGTTTTGCTTCTTCAATGTGCTCAGCATACTCTTTACGTTTGCCCAGAGTCAGCGCCTCGAAAGCTTCAGCTAGACTTGAATTGCTGGCTAATGCTTCTTTTAATTCGTCTGGAATAGCTAACGCCTTTTTTTCTGGCTTTACTTCCTTACCGTCTTTCTGATTTTGAATAGCCTCTTCAATGTATCTCTTCAATAAATCCTCATCAATTTCTTCAATAGATGAAAAACGCCATTGGCGTAGGCCTTTGGTTTTCCCTTCCTGCGCATTGATTAGAACCTTCGACTCATCCTTCAGAAAAACACCGTTAAAGAACCAGATACCCGCATAAGTTTTGAACGCTCCAATGCCAGCAACATTCTTATTCTTGAGACAATAGGTGGGGATACCCCATTTCATCTTTTCCTCAAGTTCTGTAGCCAGAAGCACTGTTCTAATTTTCATTAAAATATCGAGATGATCCGAAACAGAATCAAAATACGCTTCGGGGGTTTTGTACATTTCCATGTCTAAAAATTAGTCTAATTCAAACAAGAAGTTTTGGTAAGCCGATTTCAATTCAGAGAGCGCTTTTTGATCTTCTTGTCTTTGCGCTAAAGAGATGCCTTCTTTAAAGATCTTCTCTGCTTTCTTCATTTCCTCCAACTCCCAAAGCAGTTGGGCTGCCTTGAAATAAGATGGTAAATAGTCGGGGTGTTCTGCAATGACCTTCTCTAGAATCGCGATTGCCTTTTCCTGATCGTAATCGAAATATTCCATAGCCAACGCATACTTGTTAAACGTATTTTCAGGCTCTTCCTTAATAAATTTTTCTAGTAGTTTTATTCGATCACTATTCACCTCTCCAACCTAAGTTCAATTTAACGTCTGATAGATTCCGGCAATTCAAGATGAGTTCTGAAGATTTGGCTGGGAATTCCAAAGAATTGAAGCATTACTTTGGCTGCACTGCGGATCATAATTTTGTCAGAAATCACGTAAGCCATGACGATTCTTCCTTTGTATCCCTGCATTGCGTCATACCACTCTTTCCGGGCACTGATTTCAAACCCCGTCATTTGTGTGCAATCCCAGACAAACTCAAACTCCTTCGTTTCATTTTCATCCATGAAACTTGTCCATGCCTTCGAACCTTCTACAGATGTAGTTTTCATGAACTTGCCTACGAACTCAAAGTGAAGCACTTTTCGATTAGAGTTCAGGTTCTTTATTTCGTGGATATTTAGCTCAGGTGAAATGAAGTTCATGATGATTCCCGTGAAGTATTTTAATGATTGAAGTTCGTAAGATTTTCTCAAAAAAGCTGCTTAGCCGTGCTTAAGCTTTAGAAAAAGAATAATGAAGGCGAAGATAAATGTCAAGACATTCGCCAAAATAATGGGCCAGTCATTTTGTAGTATTCCGTAAATAAGCCAGCTAAGAATCCCAACTGTGAACATTAGATAGGTGCCAAGAGAGATGCTTTCGGTACTCTTAGTTCGAATCGTCTTAATTGCTTGTGGGGCAAAGGCTAGCGAGGTTAAGATCGCGGCGAAAAATCCAATGTATTCAGTCATCTGATTGCTTTGACAGAATATTCCCGATAATCATCTGAGCATGCTCCCGGGAATTTTCAATAAACCATGCGTTGGTTTTTAATCCTCCACAGATAACCCCAGCAAGGTAGGCTGATTTAACGTTCGTTTCCATGGTTTCGGGGTTGTAAACAGGAGTTTTAAATTCATCCTTTCCAATCTCAATTCCAATACTCTTTAAGAAGGAGAAATCTGGTTGGTATCCTGTCATTGCCAACACAAAATCATTTGGAAGGCTCAGTTCTTCTGTCGGCGTTTTTATTTCAATACTGTGTTCCTTAATCTTAGTGATGCTTGAGCTGAAGTATGCCTTTATCGATTCTTCTTTTATGCGATTCTCAATATCTGGTTTTACCCAATATTTTACTCTCGGGTTAATCTCCTCTTCGCGAATCACCATCGTTACGGATCTTGCTCCTTTTCGATAGACTTCAAGTGCCACGTCCACTGAAGAGTTCGCAGCTCCTACCACTGCTACATTCATGTCATAGTATGGATGAGGCTCATCATAATAATGCTTTACCTTGGGTAGGTCTTCTCCAGGAACGTTAAGAAGATATGGTAGATCGTAGAACCCTGTGGCAATTACCAAGTTTTTGGCAATGTAGGTTTGCTTTATTGATTGTATGATGAATTTATTTTCCCGATGAACAACCTCAGTAATCCTTTCATACAGTCTGGTCTTTAACTTCCAAGAAGAAGCAACTCGTCGATAGTATTCCAGTGATTCGGATCGAGTTGGCTTAGGATTATGTGAGATGAAAGGTACCTCTCCAATCTCCAGTCGGTCTGAGGTGGAGAAGAAGGTCATATTCCTTGGATAGTTGTAAAGGGAATTAACCAAACATCCTTTATCGATAATTACGTAAGACAGACCTGCCTTTTCTGCCTCAATTCCGCAGGCAAGACCGATCGGCCCTGCTCCGACAATCAGAATATCCAACTTTTCATGCATGCCCGCGAAGGTAGCATCCGCATATCTTAGATGGCGTTTGCTTCCATAGAAATTATGCTAATAGTTACGTCTTAAGTCGCTCAGCGCGCACATATTCGTACGCCTTGTACAAAAGAATGATTTCGATAATCATTGCCGGGAGGTAAATGACTAACCCCAAAATGACTAGGATGATAGTCAAAAGACAAATACCACCAATTATTTCCAGAATTCCAGCTGCTCTTGCGGATCTTCCCATCGCATCCTGTAGTCTAATGAAACCCATACCAAGAACAATGCCCGAAGCTCCAAAGCCCATCAAAAGACCAGTGCCTATCGCAACCCAGCCTACTGCACTTCCTTCGTAAAAGACGGATAGAATATCTGTAGCAGTCATAAAAGCAGTCAGTGCAACTTGTAGGTAGCAAGCAATGGACAAAAGTCGATTTTCAAAAAAGTCACCTAGCTTGATGATCCCTATATAGAAAAGGAGATAGGAGCCAAGGGAACCTAGCTTAATCGAAAGGTAGAGCATCAAGGGAATATCTAACTCATCCGAATCTGAGTGAAATGCTTCGATCGTTGTATCCATGAATCCTAAGATGAAAGCAACGATTCCACTAATCCAAGCTATCTGGAGCCATGTTTCTGTAGACTGCAGATTTCTAATCACTTGGTTCTCTTCTCTTGGTATTTGATATATGTAATCCATTTCTTCCCCCAAAGCGGCCATTAGAATTTTTATGGTGGAAAGCCGAGGAGTTACCTCACCAGATTCAATTCGCTGGATCGTTCGGACACTGACATTGCAGGCTTCCACTAGGTCCTCCTGTGTCATATTTTTTTCAAGCCTTAGAGCGGAAAGCTTGCGTCCAAGTTCTGGTTGTTTCATAATCATCTTTTGGCAATTCTATTAAGTCAAGCAGCAAATGCCTAAGTTTTGTCTAGGATTCTACCCGTCATTTACCCGTCATTTGATTGACCAAACTTGGATATGCCATTTGAGGTTGGTGTTTAATCAAATTTGCTGTTCTATTTAACAGAATCCGTCAGAATTACTAACTTCGTGGCTCGCAAATTAGCAGGGGTCCAAAACCCTTTTTTGATTCAATAGTTTCTAAAAAACAGCATTAGATAAATGAAAATATTAGTTTGTATTACGCATGTGCCAGATACTACATCGCGCATCGCTTTTACTGATGGAAATACCAAGTTCGATTCGGCTGGAGTACAATACATCATTGGCCCCTACGATGATTATGCATTGGCTAGAGCCGTGGAGTTGAAAGAGCAGTCTGGAGGTAGTATCACCGTATTGAATGTGGGGGAAGCTGAGACAGAGCCAACGATCAGAAAAGCGCTCGCCATTGGAGCTGACGATGCTGTTAGAATCAATGCCTTTCCGGAGGATGCACTTTTTGTGGCTAAGCAAATTGCCGCAGTGGCTAAAGATGGCGGATATGATTTGATTTTGATGGGTAGAGAATCTATCGATTTCAATGGTGGTCAAGTGCATGGCATGGTAGGTGAGTTGCTAGGGATGCCTTCAGTATCTCCGGTAATGACATTGGATGTAGAAGGTGATACCGCTAAGATTTCTAGAGAAATTGAAGGTGGCAAGGAATACATGGAACTTCCGTTACCGTTCGTTGCGGGTTGTCAGGAACCGATTGCTGAATGGAAGATACCTAACATGAGGGGAATAATGAGTGCAAGATCAAAACCATTAGAGGTGAAAGAACCCACTGGTGATGGAGCAAAAACCAAGGTGAGTGAGTTCGAACTACCACCGGCAAAAGGTGATGTGAAGCTCATCGACCCTGATAACATGGATGAACTAGTAGAATTATTGAAGAACGACGCAAAAGTTATATAAGATGTCAGCATTAGCATTTGTAGAAACGGACGAAGGAAACGTAAAAAAATCATCATTAGAGGCGGTTAGTTACGCAAAAGAGGTAGCTGGTGATGTGACAGCAATCATTTTTGGCAATGTGAACGATGTAGATCTAGTCGGAAAGGCAGGAGCTAGCAAAGTACTACATGTCACAGATGAGAAACTAAGCACTCCAAACATTATGGCTTATTCATCAGCAATCGCTGAAGCCATGAATGCTGAAGGAGCTGATCTGCTTGTTCTGGCGAAAAGCTCGTTGGGAGATCCGGTTTCTGCCCGAGTATCAATCAAGACAGATGCCGCCCTAGCTGCTAATGTTAGTGAGTTACCAGATACCAGTGGCGGATACTCTGTGAAGAAAAGTATCTACACTGGAAAGGCTTTTGCTAATACGACACTTGAAGGCGACAAGAAAATTATCTCAATTAAGAAGAATGCTATCCCAATTAAGGAAGATGGCGCTGCTCCTGAAGTTGTTGCCTACTCACCAACCGTAAATGATATCGATTTTTCCGTGAAGACGGTTAAAGTAGAAAAGGCAGAAGGAGATGTACTTCTACCAGAAGCTGATTTAGTGGTTTCTGGTGGTCGTGGTTTGAAGGGTCCGGAGAACTGGGGAATGATTGAGGATTTAGCTAAGACTCTTGGGGCAGCTACGGGATGCAGCAAGCCTGTATCTGACATGGACTGGAGACCACATCACGAGCACGTGGGTCAAACGGGCATCAAAGTAAGTCCATCTCTATATATCGCTGTGGGTATCTCAGGTGCGATTCAGCATCTAGCTGGCGTGAACTCTTCAAAATATATTCTGGTAATTAATAAGGACTCGGAAGCACCATTTTTCAAAGCTGCAGATTACGGGGTGGTTGGTGATGCTTTTGATGTTCTACCAAAACTTACAGAAGCACTAAAGAAAGCGCTAGCTTAATGGCAAGTGATAAAATAAAGTTAGAGATCCTGGGACTTTCCTCGAGTCAGTCCCAATCAGGCTCTTTTGCCCTGGTCTTGGGTGAAGTAGAAGGTAATAGACGGCTGCCAATAATAATAGGTATGTTCGAAGCTCAGGCTATTGCCATTGAAATAGAGAAGATTGTGCCAAATAGACCAATGACCCATGATCTCTTCAAAGCCTTTTCTCTCAACTTCGATATAGATATTAAAGAGGTCTATATTTCTGACTTAAAGGAGGGAGTATTTTTTGCTCGGATTATTTGTGAGCAAGACGGGAAAACCTTTGAAATTGATTCTAGACCATCAGATGCTATTGCCATCGGTCTTCGATTCAATGTTGATTTCTACACCAACGAAAGTATATTGACGGAAGCAGGCATTGTACTGACCGATGAATACGAAGAAGAGATGGTCACAGCCGAATCAAAGACTTCAGAAGAAAAGACCAATCTAGAAGACCAGAGTTCCACAGAATTAGAGAAGCTTTTGTCAGATGCCTTAGATAAAGAGGACTATGAGAAAGCAGCCCGAATACGGGACGTTCTGAACAAACGCAACTAGTTCATGGATTATGTAAGAGGGTTGCTTGGCTTAATCTGCCTGATCGGAATTGCATGGGCCTTATCTAAGAACCGCAAAAAAGTTGATTTTAAGCTAGTAATCACTGGAGTCCTATTCCAGATTATCATTGCATTGCTTATTGCGAATGTATCGTTTGTCAGTCAGGCCTTTAGTTCTATAAGTGCTGGATTCGTTAAGTTCCTGAACTTCGGTCTTCTTGGTGCAGAATTTTTGTACGGAGACCTTGCCAAGAATAGTAATGCTGCTGAAGGAGTAAATCACAGTCTGGGTTTTCTATTCGCTTTTCAAGCGCTCCCCACCGTCATCTTCTTTTCTGCAGTTTCTGCAGCTCTATATTATCTAGGAGTCCTCCAGAAAATCGTTTACGGAATGGCCTGGATAATGACTAAGGCCATGAGGCTGTCAGGTGCTGAAAGTCTCTCAGCAGCAGGAAACGTTTTTATGGGGCAGACGGAAGCTCCGCTTTTGGTAAAGCCATTCATTGCAAAAATGACGTCCTCTGAATTGAATTGCCTGATGACTGGTGGTATGGCAACAATTGCTGGAAGTGTTCTCGGTGCTTACGTTTCTTTTCTGGGTGGTGGCGATCCTGAACAGCAGCAGCTTTTCGCTACGTATTTGCTCAGTGCATCAATTATGAATGCACCTGCTGCCATTGTGATGGCAAAAATTTTCCTTCCTGAAATGGAGCCTGATCGTATAGATTCCAAGTTGGTAGTCAGTAAGGAAAATGTTGGAAGAAACTTAATCGACGCGATAACCAATGGAACGACCGATGGTGTTAAGCTTGCATTGAATATCGGAGCTATGCTGCTCGCATTCATTGCAATTGTGTTTACGGTGAACTGGATCTTGGTTGATGGAATAGGGGAGTGGTTTGGCCTAAATGTTTTCGTAGTTAGAACAACTGATGGGGCTTTTGACGGCTTCTCACTCCAGTATATTTTAGGGCAGTTGTTTAGAGTATTTGCTTTTATCATGGGTGTTGATTGGTCGGAGACAATAAGTGTAGGTAGCCTTTTGGGTCAAAAAACTGTGATTAATGAATTTGTGGCGTATTTGAGCTTAGCAGATATGAAGGCGGCAGGTCAGTTATCTACTAAATCCATCATTATCTCAACGTATGCACTTTGTGGCTTTGCAAATTTTAGCTCCATCGGCATACAGATCGGAGGAATTGGTAGCATGGCACCAGCTAGACAAGGTGATTTATCCACTCTTGGAATTAAGGCGCTAATGGCAGCAACACTAGCCACCATGATGACAGCCACAATAGCAGGGGCATTATTTAGTTAATTAATATATGAAGAACATGAGGAAGGTAGTATTTCTTTTATCGTTTCCATTGATGGTGATCATTACATCATGTGGAGATGACAATGATTTTGGGGTTGGTCCAGGTCCAATAGATGAGGAGCAACTAGCAGCGGATATTATTACTATTGATAATTTTCTGAATGAAAACGGGATTGATGCTGAAATACACAGCTCTGGAATTAGGTATGTAGTTGATCAGGAAGGAGATGGAGATGTACCAGCACTCGGTGACGATGTAGCGTTGAAGTTCACTTCAGCAATTATGGGAGGTGACGTAGTTGGGCTAGATACGATTGGATTCACTATTAATTTGAGCCAGCAGATCATCGAGGCTTGGCGTTTGATGATTCCAGAGATGAAGGAAAACGGTCGTCTTACGATATATGTTCCTTCTGGATATGCTTTTGGTTCTTCATCGATTACCGGTATTCCGGCGAATAGCATTCTTACCTATACCATTGACTTACTCGAACGGGTAGATGATGCTGACGAGCAGTTTGTGGTTGATTTGGAAATTATCGATGAGCTTTTAGCTGAGAGTAATATTGTTCCTCGCGAACATTCTTCAGCGATTAGGTACGTAATTCATGAGCAAGGGAATGACCTTCGCCCTACTAGTACAGATGTAGTGCTAGTTGAGTATAGCGGTAGGTTTTTGGATGGTACAGAGTTTGATGCTACAACCAATGTACCTGCAATATTTGATTTGACTAATCTGATTGAGTCATGGAGATTAATCCTCCCACTTATCGGAGAGGGTGGAAGGATTACTTTTTATTCTCCATCTCAATATTGTTACGGACCAAGTGGTAGCGGAGGAGTAATACCAGCCAACACACCTCTTGTCTTCGAAATAGAGTTGGTGTCGATCGATCTAGAAGAGTAGCTTACAGAGCTATTTGAGCACTACATCTATTTCATAACCCTTTACTCTGACTTGCATAGAGGTTGAGCTTGCATTCTTTGATCTAAGCTCAACTTCCAGTTGGTCACTTTCTTTGATGTACTTTTTTATGTCAACGTCACTTTCGTTGTAGTCGACCTTCCCGTACTTCACATTGCTGTAAAAGCTGAAAGGTACAGGACTTAGATCCACAATTGCGTTGATGTACTTTCCGTCAATGTCGATTTCTGAGGTGGATTCCGCTACCTGATAGATTCTAATATCATCTTCGTAAGCATTGAGCATGAAAGAGCCACTGAGGGTTTGAATATTATGTTTGGCATATTTTGAGCTGATGCTCCGAAAATCACCTAATCGACCAATAGTAAGGTTATCTTCATATGATTGAAGGAAGTTGAGGGATTTGACTTCATCGAATTTGATTTTTCCGTATTTGCTCTGCTCGAACTTAATGTTTCCTGCGTTTTTGGCGTCTATGTCCATTTCGTAAAAGGCTAGCTCTGCATCTCCCAAGTTTTCCTTTATTTCAAGCTCTCCATATTTATAGTTGCCAGAGAGACTCCCAATGAACTCAATGACAAAATCTGATTCATAAGAAACCGCCTCCATGCTTGTGATTTTATCTATCTCAAGCTCAGAATATTTCGTATTGATTTCCAAGTCTCCAATGGTAATTGCCTCCAACTCCTGCTCATAGATTTCCATGGTGGCTTTACCGATTTCCTTAAAGTTGGATGAACCATATTTCATGTCTAGGTCAGCTTCAGCAATGTAGTCTGCGGTTAGCTCTCCTGAATACTGCGTGAGTTTCACTTTTTCGAATTTCCCTATCATCGAAACATCACGGTAAGAGCTACTTATTTCATAGCTGCTTCTGGCAGGTGCTTTTATCTTGTAGTCAAGCTTAAACTCATCCTCAGAAAAGCCAATATTGATTCCAACGCGTTTCGATCCTATCTGCACTTTATTTGGTCGATCCAGGTCTGTGTCGATGAGAATTTCACCACTTGAGTCTATGATTTTGTTCTCCACCTGTTCCTGAAATTCTTGAAGAAATTCAGTCATTTTATCAGTCATCTTACCATCATATCTTACGGTAGCCGTGATTTCAATTTCATCTTTATCCCAGGTTTCTATTACCAGTTCAGTGTACTTGGCTTTAATGTTAATGAGATCATTAACAGACACTTGTCTAGTTACAACAGCAGTTCTGGTTTCTCCGTCTGGTTTAGTGCTAGCATTTACTAGAAATAGTAGATTAAATGCTAATGTGATCGTTAGTAGTCGCTTCATTTTTTATTTGTTTTGAGTTTCGTTCCACTTCTAATTCTAGCTTTTTTAGAAGTTTAATTTTCTTTTCATAATAGTCTATCAGAATTCCCACTAGCTGGGCATCATCTACTTTGCCAATATCTGATCGGTACATGGTATTGATTTCCTCAAGTAGATTGAGTTCTTCAAAGAGCCATTGATACTCATCCTTGTTTTTAAGTTGCACGATAGGAATTGCCTTCTCTATTTGATTGATCTGTGTCAGGTAGTCGTTCTCAATGGAGGAATATTCTTCGGATAAGTCCCCTAGCGACGCAAGTTTCTCAACTTCACCCTTCAGTATCTGGTTGTTCACTAGCAGCCCTAGCGAGAGTGCCACTAGTAGGATGGCAGCAACTTTCCACCACATTGAGACGCTATGCTGTTCTTTGCTTACACCCTTTCTAATGTGATCCCAAGCTTCTAATGGAGGTTCCTCCACATCAAGCTGGTTTTTTCGTTCGTTCAGAAGATCCTCAATTTTCATAGTATCGTTCTAGTTTCTTTTTTAATAGTGCCTTTGCATGCCTGAATTGCGTTTTGGAAGTTGATTCAGAAATGCCTAGTTGCTGGGCAATTTCCTTGTGCTTATAGCCTTCCAATAGATGAAGACACAATACCGTTCTACATCCATCAGGTAGATTTTTTATCTCATGATGAATTGTACTGTTGTCAATCAATTTGTCGTCCAGTAATTCCTCCTCAAGCTCGGGGATCTGCTCTATGTCAGAGAACTCATATTGTTTCTTCCGTACATACTCCAGCCCTGTATTAAGCACGATTCTCTTCAGCCAACCACCAAAAGCCATTGGATCTGCCAAGCTCTCTATCTTTTTAAAAGCTTTTATGAAAGCTTCTTGTAGTAGATCCTTCGCAACTTCCTGGTCACTTACCATTCGAATCAGTGTATTGTACATGGCCTTGGAATAACTGTTATACAAATTGTAAGCCGCCAATTCATTCCCTTTTTTCAATTGATTGATCCAAACCGATTGTTCTTCTGTCACAGGTAAGTTGGCGTTTTCATTAGTAGGATGTGGAATCACCGAAAAGGTTGTATGTCCTAAAATAAAAAACCCTGACTTTGCAAAAAGCCAGGGTCACAAACTTGGGTTAGTTGTCTAAAGGTACTTTTGGTTGGGTTTGGGCCCCCCCGCCATGATTTCCTCGTTGGCAAATTCCTCGAACTTTTTGAAGTTGTTGATGAATCTGTCAGCTAAGTCATTCGCTTTCTTATAGAAAGCATTGTCGTTTTTCCATGTTTCCCTTGGGCTCAATATCTCTCCAGGGACATTTGGACAGGTAAGAGGAATCTCTGCCCCGAAAATGGAGTGAGTCCGATATCCCACATTATCAAGCTTGCCATCGAGTGCCGCGGTGATCATTGCTCTAGTATACTTGAGCTTAATTCGTTCACCCACACCATATTCGCCACCAGTCCAGCCTGTGTTGATTAGCCAAATCTTCACGTCATGCTCTTCCATTTTCTTCCCGAGCATCTCTGCGTACTTCGTCGGATGCAATGGTAAAAACGGAGCTCCAAAGCATGCTGAGAATACTGGTTCTGGCTCAGTAACTCCCGCCTCGGTTCCGGCTACTTTCGATGTATACCCTGATATGAAGTGATACATGGCCTGACCTTTGGAGAGTCGTTGGATGGGAGGGATGATGCCAAATGCATCGCAAGTAAGAAAGAAGATGTTTTTTGGGACACCTCCAATGGACGGCTCAATGGCGTTCCTGATATGATCAATGGGATAGGAGACACGTGTGTTTTCTGTGATGGAGCTATCGTGATAATCAACCTCTCTCGCATTTTCCTTAAACACAGTGTTCTCTACAATTGCTCCATACTTGATCGCGTTCCAGATATCCGGTTCTTTTTCTTCCGAAAGGTCAATGGCTTTTGCGTAGCAACCTCCTTCAAAGTTGAAAACGTTCTTTTCTGTCCAGCCGTGCTCATCATCGCCAATCAACAGTCGACCTGGATCCGCAGAAAGGGTGGTCTTACCCGTGCCTGATAGGCCGAAGAAGATGGCTGTGTCCGTGTGATCCAAACTCATGTTTGCGGAACAGTGCATGGAAAGTACGTCATCCTCAGTAGGAAGTGTGAAATTCAGCACGGAGAATATTCCTTTTTTCATCTCACCAGAATACTCAGTACCTCCAATAAGGATCATTCTTTTAGTGAAATTGACGAGTGCAAAGTTTTCACTTCTTACACCATCGGTTTCTGGATTGGCTTTGAATTCAGGGCAGCAGATGACGGTAAAGTTTGGCTCAAAGCTTTCAAGTTTATACTGCTCAGGAAGAAGGAACATGTTGAAGCAAAACAGATTGTGCCAAGCAAAGGTGTTGATGAACCGGACTCTTAGGCGGTGGGTTTTATCAGCTCCAGCGTACATGTCTCTGACGTACACTTTTTGATCCTCCAAATAACCCAGCATCTTATCGTAAATCTGATCAAAATGCTCAGGAGAAATCGGTTGATTGATGTTTCCCCACCAGACAGTGTCTTTGGTGATATCATCTTTAACGACAAACTTGTCCTTTGGTGCACGGCCTGTGAATTTGCCGGTTTCAACGGTCAGCGCACCTGTGTCAGCTAGGTGCCCTTCGTTATTTAGAATACTTTCTTCGATCAGTTCGGATTGGCTAAGATTCCAGTGCGCCTCTTTGACTTTGATGCCTAAATCTTTAAGATCAAATTGGTTGGATTTTATTCCATGTTCTTGCATTTCTGAGATTTGATGATTTCGGTAAATACTTCGTTTTTGAACGTACTAAAACGTTTGCGCGAAGATACCGAACTTAATCTTTCTCGAAAAAGGGATCCACAATTTCTTTGGAAGTCGGGGTAGTAATTAGACTAACAACTACCAAAGCAAGAATAGATGCGATCAATGCTGGAATGGCGATCATTTGTGAGTCGAATGGAAAGCGCATGATGCCAATATCTAGTGCACTTTCTGCATATACCCGATTGAGAACTTCGATCATCACAACCGTCAACATACCCGCGAGAATGGAAGCAATTCCGCCTTGCTTAGTCACTCTTTTCCAGAAGAAAGTGGCAAGAAGAGGAGGGGCCAGTGCAGCTCCAATCATGGTATAGGAAATTAGCGCCATTTCCAGAATTTCGGTGAACTGCGTCATGATCAAGTAGGCGATAAATCCGAGCACGACAATCGAAGTTCTTTGAATGATCAGCTTGAGTTTATTGGATGCATCTTTAATGAAGTACTTTTCAATAATGTCCCTCGATACGTTCGTAGAGGTGACCATCAAGAAGGTATTTCCTGTTGATAGAATGATGGCTGCTCCACCAGCAAACAAGAGTGATCCTACAAAAGCCGGAAGTTGTTCAAATCCAATGCGAAGAATGATTTCCTCAGACATGGCTGCATTGACAGATCCGTCCGCCAGAAAGAATCGGGCGTCCTCCGCATAAATGGCAAATCCCACAACTGCCAGAAGGCACATGAGAAATTCGATTCCAACAACACCAATAAACATACCCATCACTGCTTTTTTTGCAGATTTGGCATCCTTCGCGGAAGAAAACTTTTGATATACGCTGCTTTCACTGAGCATGAGAATCAACGTAGGCAGCATAATACCTAAGTACCACATGGGTTCATGCCCTTCAAACACGGAGAGGTGATCTGGGCTGGTTTCTCTGATAGTATTGACCACATTGTCCCAACCTCCAAAACCGGAAATGGCAAAAGGGACTGCTAGTATGATGGCTGTGATCATGATGATCCCATTGAAGATGTCTATCGAAACAATGGAGACCATGCCGGCTAATGCTGTAAATGCAATGATGATAAGAAATGTGATTAGCGTTCCTTGCTCCACAGAAATGCCACCCTCAGTTAAAATGGACAAAAACCTTCCACCTCCCTTAAACTGATACCCAGCAATGATCAAGTAAGCAACGATAATGGTGATGGATCCCAGGAGTCGAGCTAAGGGCGAATATCTCTTTTCTAGGATGTCAGTCAATGTGTATTGGGAGATTCTTCTGACCCGAGCGGCTATGAAATAAACTGCCAGGATACCAATCCACGCTCCCAGTGAAAACCACAATTCGGAAAAACCTACCTGGAACGTAAGGCCGGCAGTGCCAAAAAGGCTACCTGAACCAATCCAGGTCGTTACTAGTGTTCCAACTAGCAGATAAACAGGCACATTTCTTCCGGCCACTACAAAGTCTTCCTCACTCTTCACACCTCTACTTTTGTAGACGATGATTCCAGCAAGAACCGCGATGTATCCAATGGTAACGATAAGGTAAGTCATAAGAATTTTGAGTTAGTTGGGGTTTTCGAGTGAATCTAAAGGTGTTTCGTATTGAGACAAGAACTCATTGAAACTATTCTTAAGGCCTTGTGCCGTATTATTTATCACGCTCAGGTTATAGTACATACTAAGCACCAGGTCTGAAGGTTCAAGTTCACTTTGACGAGCCAGTAAAAGTCCTATGTTTTGAAACGTTTTCTCGGAGAAATCCTGGTAGAAACTTTGCATCTGGTAGATATCTGCAGCTGTTATCAAAAAATCCTCTTCAAGGTTATTCGTTACACTATTGTTCTGAGATAGCTGCCAGGCACTATTGGTAAGAAGCTGAAATTCATATGCGAAGTACAAACCCTCTATTTCATCTGACTCTAGTTGCACTAATGAATCGAGGTAAGAGGCGTACTCTTCATTAAGTATCAAGGTGGAATCCAGTTTTATCAGGTTATACCTGCACTCCCGGACAATGGAGCGCTTGATTTTGTTAGCCTCATTCTCTGCATCAATACTTTGTTTGAACGAATTGAGACCAAGGGCAAGCATTACGGCAAAAACGATGGAAATAAATTCAAAAGCGATCTGCGCAATGGCCTTTTTGTTCATCCTGCTAAAATACCTATTTGCTCTAAATGAGAATTAATTGAGGCAAATGTTTTGATTAATGGTGGACAGTCTTACTTTTGGCGGCAAATGAGAACAACAAGGACAATTACCACAATTTCGACGATCCCTACGATCACATGGGGATACAAGGAATGGTAATTGTGTAAACTGAATAAAAACATAAACGCCATTCTTGATTCAAGGATGGCGTTTTTTTTGGTTAATGCATATGAAGGTACTAAAATTTGGAGGCACTTCTCTCGGAACAGAAGCTTCCATCAAGGAAGCTAAGAATGTAATTGGATCAAACGATGGAAAGATTGCGGTCGTGGTTTCTGCAATAGGAAAGACAACCAACGAACTGGTGAAAATTGCCACGCTTGCGAGTGAGGGAGATACACACTACCTCCATCTTTTTGATGAGCTCTATGACAAACATGCAAAGCTATTATCTGCGCTAGTTGGTTCTTCTCACCATGAGAAAGTTGAGGCAACTTTCAAGCAGCTTAGAAGGATCTGCGATGGCGTCTTTTTGTTGAAAGAGCTAACGAATAAAAGTCTTGATTTCATCCTTAGTTCCGGCGAACTGATTTCATCAAATATCATTCAAGCTTTCTTGGAAAAGGAAGGAATAAAATCGAAGCTCTTCGATTCTCGTGATTTCATTAAAACCAATAATGTTTTCGGAGGAGCAGAAGTAGATTTCGAGACCACTAATGCGCTGATTGAAGCTGCAACAAGCGACTTTTCGGATGTGAATATTTTCCCTGGATTCATATCGTCAACTTCAGGAGGAGAAACAACTACCCTGGGCAGAGGTGGGTCGGATTACACTGCAGCGATTTTGGCTGGTGCGCTGGGAAGTGAATTGCTGGAAATCTGGACAGACGTTGATGGTCTGATGACAGCTGATCCTCGGATCGTGAAAAATGCAAAAATCATTGAGGAAATATCCTACGAGGAAGCAATCGAACTTTCTCATTTTGGAGCCAAAGTATTGTATTCGCCAAGTTTGAAGCCATGTTTCAAGAAGGAGATCCCTATACGAATAAAGAATACCTTCGATGTGGCGCAGGAGGGAACATTGGTTTCCAAGGATTCAAAGAATGATCAGATTGTAACTGGGATCACTAGCTTGAAGGATGTTGCATTGATCACACTTTCAGGGACAGGACTGTTGAGTATCCCCAAGTTCACGAAGGAGTTTTTCTCCATCCTTTCGGATCATAAACTGGGAGTGGAGTTTGTTACCCAGTCCAATGCAGAGCATACCATGACTATCGCAATGACCGTGAAGGATGCTGAAATTGCTCATGAGCAATTGAACCTAGCCTTCAAGGAGTACATCGATAAAAACTTGATTGATCCCATTGCGATTGAGCGAGACTTATCGATCCTAGC
>CAYYNA010000055.1:13621-16599 GCA_964472815.1 uncultured Roseivirgaceae bacterium | reverse complement strand
GAGAGCACCTGCACTGCATTGGGATCATATGGGTTATCAGGCTCTGCGCGCAAGCTTAATTGATCACCCTCTTCTACTTCTAACTTAATAATGTCTTGCCTGGAGCTCCCATCTGCGTTTTCCTTAGAAACCCCGACTACCTTGGTTTCATAAACGAATACGGAGGGAATCTTGATGATCTTCGCCATGGCATAAAGGTAGTCTCCATCCATGCCGGCACAAAAAATTCTTGAATTACATAATTAGCCGTCCTCAAGACATTACCAAAGCTCCACAACTCCGTTGTATAGACAAAATATGTATGTACATGGAAGTTATTGTTCAAATTCAAAATATTCTCATTCTTGTCTCTTTGATCGTTGGAGTTCTTGTGTCTCTGCGATCGTTCTACGGGTTCTTTGGTGGTAGTTCGTACACTTCAGTAGATAAACTTGCCTCCAACATATTCATCATTCTGCTCTATGTTCAGGTGGTCTTGATTGCCTACATTTTTACAAATTCCAGTTTCAATTATGAGGAAAGTCTCAAAGCAATAGAGCATGCAGCCTTAACACTTTTTGCAACGATCTTGACGCAGGGAGGAAGGTTAATAGCCCTAAGATCTGGAGACGACTCGGTGAAATTTCGTTTCAGAAGTATTTACTACGGTATGGCTACTGGGTTGTTGATTTATGCGTACATAATTACGCTTGAAGTCACCTTTAGCTGATATCTTTGGGCAAAATTCTAGTATGTACAATTTCTTACTTCACGCACACTCAGGTCTGAGATACCTTGTTTTACTGGCTGCTGTTGTAGTCGTAATCAAATCAGTAATCGGATGGCTTGGAAATACGAACTACACCAAATTTGATAAAATACTAGCACCTTCCTATGTGGGTTTGATGCATCTCCAACTCTTACTTGGGCTCCTTCTCTATTTCGTTTACAGCCCTTTAGTGACCTATAATATGAAAGATCCCGTAGAAAGATATTGGTCTGTCGAGCATATCGCTTTGATGATTTTTGCCGTGATAGCCGCACAGGCTGGAAGATCTATCAGTAAGAAATCATCTGATGATCAAGTGAGATTTCGTTTTCAGACGATCTTCTTTGGGTTATCAATTTTACTAGTACTAGTGGGCTTGGCAACTATGCCAGGAAGAGGCATTCTTTGAGTCTAGTTTTTCTTCGATCTAAGAAAATTATAAATCTCCTCCCATCCCTGAGGCTTTAACTCGGCCGGTGTTTCTGTATCAGAATAGGCTGAACTGAGGTATATGGCTTTGCAGCCAAGGTTTTCAGCAAGCTGCACATCTGTAGCTCTATCTCCAATCACGAAGGAGTTGGTTAAATCATAAGACCCGTCCATATATTCTTTCAGCATACCCGTTCCCGGCTTTCGGTTGGGATGGTTGTCCTTTTCGAAATGTTCATCAATGTGTACAGCATCAAAATGGATTCCTTCTGAGTCCAGAAGGCGCATGATGAAATTATGGACCGGCCAAAACTCATGGTCCGGAAAAGCAGTTGTTCCAAGTCCATCCTGATTAGTCACCATCACAAAGAGGTAATCGAACTCTTCTTTGATCTTTTTCAAGTAGTAAAGCGCTTCGGGCAAAAAATCAAGCTTCTCAATGGTCTCGATTTTTTCATCTTCCGTCTCTTGAATAATGGTACCGTCACGGTCAATAAATAAGATAGGTTGCATATTGCGAAGATAAGTGGTTGAAGGAATCAATATTCCGTTTGTAGGATTTGCGTATTAACGAATTGATCAATGAATGGTCCAACAATAGCGGGCAAATGAAGTTTGTTACCAATGGTTTCCATCTTAGCTTCAAATGGTATCTTCGGGGAATCATTGGAAAATCTCACCTTTTTTCTAAGAGAGAATTAAACCTTCAGCATACACTGTGGTCAAAGAGGCCAAACAATACCTACATGAAAAAATTGAAGAAACTAACTTTTGCGTTCGCTCTTTCTGTTTTAGCACTTTCCTCTTATGCTCAGCTTGACCCAAATTTTGAGTCGATTGATGATGTTTTTGGAGTAGCCTCTACGAACGCCGTACAAGCCATCAATATCAACTATGATAATATTGAGACTCAGAAGCAGCTGTTTCATATCTTCCTTCCAGATACAGAGGGAACTTTCCCTCTCGTGGTGTACATTCATGGTGGAGGGTTTACAGGTGGAAATCCAGGCAGTGTTTTTGTAAATGAGGGTCTCCAGAAAGATCTGAAGTACTTCCTCGACAATGGTGTAGCTTTTGCCAGCTTCGGCTATAGACTTATCAGTGAAGACGAACCAGATGCAGAAGGTGTGATCAAAAGTCTCACAGATTCAAAAAGAGCGCTCCAGTTCGTTCGCCACTACGCGGAAGATCTGCATATTGATCCGGAAAATGTAGCAGTGATGGGTAGCTCTGCGGGGGCAGGTACCAGTTTATGGTTAGCCACACGTTCGGACATGGCAGATCCAAATGCTTCGGACCCTGTTTTGAGAGAGTCTACGAGAGTATCTGCAGTTGTTGCCAGGGGAAGCCAGTCTACCTATGACATTTTCAAATGGGAGACAGACGTTTATGATAATTTCGATGGTCAAGGTACCAATTTCACCTTGGATAGCATTGCTGAGATCATGAGCGTAGAACGATTATCGAACTTCTATGGAGGCATAGACTCCATTTATCAAATCGTCCGTGATCCCAAACTTATCCAGTACCGTGAAGATGTAGATATGTTGTTCCATTTGTCGAGTGATGACCCTCCTGTCTATATCAATAGCCAATCCAAAGCAGTGCATCCCAGTGATGATGTCTTGCATCACTCACTCCACGGTAGGGAAATCTATGAAACAGCTATAGCTGCTGGAGTATCCGAAGTAAAAGCTGAGATACCGACGCAATCCATAAATACTACTGAAGGTGAGAGTGCCAATGAATTCTTACTGAGATATATTTCCAGCACAGATCCTGATCCCGACCCAGATCCAGA
>CAYYNA010000055.1:12296-13521 GCA_964472815.1 uncultured Roseivirgaceae bacterium | reverse complement strand
GCATCGCCGGAAAGCCAACCACTCTTCAGCATCATGGCTCTCGAAACATTGGACGAGGTAGGTCTCCTCTCAGCGGATGTTTTGTTGCAAGACTTCATGCCCTACTTTGAAAGCATTACCACAAAAAAAGGAGGCATACCTTGGATGCTGCGACCAACGAGCGAATACCCCACCGCTGATCATTTCAAAACAGTGAAGGAATGGGCTGCAATAAGTACCACAGCTCCTTTACTGGGAATGTTGGAAAAGTACAAAGTGGATGTAGACTGGATGAAGCATGCCGAAGAGTTTGTGTGGGCAGAAATCGAGCGAATCCAAGAGAAACATGTTTTTTGCCACTTCTGTGTGCCCAGAAGGCTGAACTTCCTACAGCATACGAAAAACGCAGCAAAAGCCAAGAAAGCAATAGAAGATCTAAAGAGATGGATCCTTGCAGATGGGGTGATTTGTTTGGACCGAACAGACGAAGGCTGGGGTCTATATGAGAAACCACACAGCTTATACTATGCACCTGCACCTAATAGCCTGCTCAGTCCAATTTTTAGTAGAGAAATGGTGGAAGCTGACTTAGATGAACTTATCAGAAGGCAAAAGAAAGATGGCCGTTGGGATACCTGGTATGGATTAAGCGAGGGAATGAAGCTCGAATGGGCAGGTATTCAAACGCTGTGGACTTTGAAGACTTTAAGGAACTATGATAGGATTGAATTCTAGGTATAAAAAAACCCAGACTAGTCAAGGACTAACCTGGATTCAATTGTGCTGATCTTTCTATGTACTAGAAACCAAACATGCCATTTGAATTGGCGAGACCTTCGGTAGGAATTTCCTGAATCACATCCCAGTGCTCTACCAGCTGTCCATTTGCCACGCGGAAGAGGTCATAAAATACTTGGTTTTTTCCACTCCACTCACCTTCACTCACAGTCAAAACAAAATTTCCTTCTCCAAGGACCTTATGAATTTTGGTGTACTTAAACATATTGTTTTGGGAAGTCAAGTACTCCACCGCCTCGATGATACCACTCAATCCATCCTTAATTCCCGGGTTATGCTGATTGTACTCCTCTGCACTGATATAATCGGTAATCTTTTCCGGGTTTTTTCCCATCAATACATCTTCTACTAGCGCTTTAGCTAGCGCCTTATTTTCCTCTGTCTTTTCTAGATCTACTGCTGTAGTAGGTCCATCCGTTTGTGTTCTACCGTTAGCAGTCTCTGAAAC
>CAYYNA010000055.1:9553-12196 GCA_964472815.1 uncultured Roseivirgaceae bacterium | reverse complement strand
TTTGCTAACTCACGCATAGTCTCAGGATCCCCCTTTAAAACAGCACCCAAAAAGGCACCTACAGTTTCTTTTGTAGTCATTGTTGATTTGTTTTTCGTTGAAGAATCATTTTCACTGATCTTGGTTGACTTGGTAGTGTTGCAGGCAGTTAATACCCCGACCGCTACCAAAAGGCTAAATACTCTATTCATCTCGATTCTAATTATTACTTTTGTTTTGCAAGTCAAAAGTATATTATAACTTTTAATTTGCAAGTAATAATTATAATTAATTGCATTTTGCAAGTAAAAATTTCTGAAGGGTTTTCATATGAATGTGGAGTTTAGGTGCGATTGTCCATTTACCTCAGCTATCGATATCATTGGTGACAAATGGACCTTGGTGATCATCAAGCAGATGCTGGTAGAGGATAAAGAAACGTTTAAGGATTTCCTGGAGAGCGAAGAGGCGATTGCTACAAATATTCTCGCAGCGCGACTAAAAATGCTGGAAGCATTTCACATCATCCGAAAAGAGAAGCTACCGGACAACAAGAAAACCAACATCTATCGATTGACTGAAAAAGGACTGGCACTAACTCCTGTCATTATCGAGCTCGGACTATGGAGTGACTCTCACTTAAGAGAGTTTAACCCAGATATCATGATCACCGATCAGTTGACCGAAGAAACAAAAGCCGCTTTTATCAAAGCGGTGCTGTCGAACTATAGAGCTAAACTGGCCAATGATAGTAAAGCCGTTTGAGGCTAAGGCAACCAAAAGAGTCTGCTGCGCATTTAATCAGTAGTGAAGCGTCTTATTTTTGCTACCTCCTATTTCATCTGCCTTAACATCTTTGGACAGAAGAATTATCTTGACTACCACAAATCTATCATCAGAGCGGAGGAACTTATAGCAGAGCAAGCATTCGATGAAGCAATAAGGTACTTTCAAACAACTTTCGAGGCATACGATTTTGCTTTCATACGGGATTGCAGACTAGCTGCAGAAGTGGCAGCTTACGCCCAAGATCATGATGCTACCTTCCAATTTCTGCAAAAAGGCATCCAAATAGGCTGGACTTTGAAATCAATTAAGAAAAGCAAACGACTGAAAGCGCTTCGCGAAAATTCCAGATGGCCGCAATTGGAGGAAGATTATGATTCGCTGCGCCAGCTATTCACGCAAAGAATAAATCAACCGCTTAGAGATCAGACAAAGGAGCTTTCAAAGAAAGATCAAGGAATGGCCCTTAAGGCTTTATTTAGAATTGGAGATAAAAGTCAGACAAAATATGCGGAGCAAAAATTTGCACCACATAGTGAGAAGCAGCTAGCAGAAATGAAGCAAATCATTATCGAGAACGGGTACCCCGGTGAAAAGCTGGTGGGCTATAGCTGGTGGGCCTCTGTGATCATAAGCCATCACAATTCCATCTCCAGAGCCTATAATCGGGCCGATACATTATATCAAGATCTCCGACCCTACTTGATCACTGCCATTGAAAAAGGAGAATTGCATCCCTACCAGTTTGCCATCATGGAAGATTGGAGAATCGCGGCTACAGAAGACTACCAAACAAGATATGGCTTTCTGGGAGATTTGGTCAGTGAACAGGCACTTGACAAAGTGAATGCCCACCGAGCGGCCATTGGCCTGAGGTCCGTATCACTCAGAAACAAGTTGCTAGACGTTGAAAAAGAAACCAGCCTCAACCTGTATCTGACCAAGGATTGGCAGAAAGGAAAAATCCTCGTCTCACGATCAGACTAAGCTTGAAAAACCGTAGGTTGACTATTTTTAACAGATGAAGCATCTAACCTACTCACTGCTGATTTTTGTAATAATCGGCTGCCAAACTAAATCCACGGAGCAACAAACAACAACCGAGTATCAAGAATCCTTACCAAACCTACAAGCGAAGCTCTACTACAAAGCGGAAGCGAAACTTGGAGAGGGCCCCATTTGGAATCACCTGACTAATGAACTCCAATGGGTAGATATTGAGGGAAAGTTATTCCATATCCTTGACCCTGCTACTAAGACCAATAGGAGCATTGATATGCCCACACAAGTAGGTACAGTTGTACCAATAGATTCTGTTTTGGTAGTGGTGGCCTTAGTGGATGGGGCCTTCATTCTTAACACAGAAACTGAGGAGTTGACTCGTTTTGCTGGTTTAGATTCAGCCAACCTAGGCACCCGCCTGAATGATGGTAAATGCGATCCAGCAGGAAGATTTTGGGTAGGTTCTATGCATTGGGACACCACCGCTCCAATTGGAGGCCTTTTCATGCTGAACGGCGATGGAACCAGCGAACAAAAGCTTGATAGTGTGACCGTTTCGAACGGAATCGTCTGGACATCCGATCAAAAAACCATGTACTACATAGACTCCAATACTGGAACTATCCAAGGCTTTGATTATGAGGTTTCAACCGGAGCAATCAGCAACGAAAAAGCTGTGGTTTCTATTGCCGATACTGTTGGAACTTTAGACGGAATGGCTATAGATGAGGAAGGTATGCTTTGGGTAGGCCTTTGGAATGGAGATGCAGTTTTGAGATTTGATCCAGAAACTGGTAAACAGCTACAGCGAGTAGATGTCCCTGCTCATAACGTTACAGCATGTGCCTTTGGTGGGCAAAATCTAGATTCGCTATT
>CAYYNA010000055.1:0-9453 GCA_964472815.1 uncultured Roseivirgaceae bacterium | reverse complement strand
TAAACCGCTTGAAGACGAAGACCGATTGCCTTGGCTGGACGCACTGGCAAATCACATGATCGTCTGGCAAAATGCCGTCCTCGCGTGCTCTGCCCTGAAAGAATCTTATCGACAAAGGTTATCCTCAAAAGTGCAAGATGTGGAGTGGGTCTACCTTCACGGATCTAAGGAGGTGATACTCCAAAGAATGAAGCTTCGTCAAGGACATTACATGAAGGCGGAAATGCTAGATTCTCAATTTGCTAGTTTAGAACCACCTACCTATGGCTATCACGTGTCTATTGAAGACTCTTCAGAAGAAATCATTTCTCAGCTAGTCAAACGCTTTTCAAATGCGCAAGACTGAAAATAAATACGATTCTATTCAACTAGTATTATGATTGATCCTGTCCTCTTGATTGCTGTTGCTTGCGGCATTATTGTATTGCTTGGTTTAATTCTCTACTTCAGGATCCAGGCTTTCATGTCTTTGCTGATAGCCAGTATTGTGGTTGGAGTGGTCGCAGGAATGCCGCCATTAGAAATTGTTGATACCATTCAAAAAGGGATGGCCAGCACGCTTGGTTTTGTAGCCACGGTAGTGGGACTAGGCGCGATTTTTGGAGCAATCCTGGAACAGTCAGGAGGAGCCAACGCGCTTGCTCAGTTCCTGATCTCAAAATTCGGAGACGATAAGGCGCCTTGGGCGATGGTAATCACAGGCTTCTTTGTAGCCATCCCGGTGTTCTTTGATGTAGCGTTTATCATTCTTGTCCCGATGGTGTATGCGCTACAAAGAAAGACGAAGAAATCCTTGCTGCTCTTCGCCATGCCGCTGCTAGCTGGACTGGCCATTACGCATGCTTTCATCCCCCCTACTCCTGGGCCGGTTGCCGTAGCGGATATCTTGGGGGCAGATCTAGGATGGGTAATTCTTTTTGGCATCATTGCCGGCATACCTGCAGCAATCGTCAGTGGCCCACTTTTCTCCAAATACATTGCTAAGAAAATAGTGATCGAGGCACCATCCAATATGTCGGAAAATGAGTCGAAAGGTAGACTTCCTTCAGTTGGCCTTATTCTTTCCATCATCGCGATCCCCATTCTGCTGATAGTCGTTGGCACGGTGATGAAAACCTTTCAAAGTGGACTATCCGAAAATACAGTAGCTGTTTTCCTAATGCTCGGCCACCCCTTCACCGCATTAACCATTGCAAACATTGTTGCTTGGTACACCTTGGGAATAAAAAGAGGGTATACGAAAGCACAGCTTCAAGACATGAGCACCAAGTCACTGGCTCCAGCAGGAATCATTATTCTATTGACCGGAGCGGGTGGCGTCTTCAAGCAAATGCTTGTGGATACCGGCACAGGTGAAATGCTCGCTATATATTTTGCAGAATCAGGAATTAATATGCTGGTCTTTGCCTTTATCGCTGCAGGGCTGGTCCGAGTACTACAGGGGTCAGCTACCGTGGCAATGATTACTTCCGCAGGAATCACTGCCCCACTCCTTCCAGAATACCTTTCTGAGCCGAAGAAGGCCATGCTTGTTATTGTGATTGCTGCCGGAGCTTCCATTGTTTCTCATGTGAACGACAGTGGTTTCTGGCTGGTTGGAAATTACTTGGGACTGTCTGAAAAACAGACCTTCAGAAGCTGGACAATCATGACCACTCTAATAGGCTTGGCTGGATTCTTAACCATCTTTCTGATCCAACTTTTCATTTAGATACTTGTTGTGATACATTTTTTGCAAGAGATCGAACTATGGTAGTGTAACTAATGTAGTTACATGCAAATACTAATAATAAACGCTAACAACTAATGAGCGAAGAAAACAATATACTTTTTGAAAGCTACGACTTGAATGGGATTAGCTTAAAAAATAGAGCCGTCATGGCTCCTATGACGCGCAGCAGAGCTACGTCAGAACATGTACCGACAGAATTAATGGCTGAGTATTATGGTCAAAGATCTGGTGCAGGTCTCATCATCACAGAAGGCACCTCTCCCTCTCCCAATGGATCCGGCTATGCACGGATTCCTGGCATATACTCGGAAGAACAAACGGAAGCATGGAAGAGCATAACCAACGCTGCTCATCAAGGAGGTGCAAAAATATTTTTACAAATCATGCACACCGGAAGAGTCTCTCATCCACTAAACATGGCAGAAGGCGCTGAAGTACTTTCTGCGTCTGCGACTGCTGCCGAAAATACCCAGATGTATACGGATCAGGAAGGTATGCAGCCTCTACCGCTACCAAAAGAAATGACTCAGGAAGATATCGATCACGTGATTGGAGAATACGTGACTGCTGCAAAAAATGCGGTCGAGGCAGGATTTGATGGTGTGGAGTTGCACGGTGCAAACGGCTATCTCATTGAGCAATTCATTAATCCTTCGTGTAACCAGCGTCAAGACAAATACGGAGGAAGCGCTGAAAATAGGGCTCGATTTGTTTTAGAGGTTGCAGCCAAGGTTATTGATGCCATCGGTAGTGAAAAAGTAGGCATTAGACTATCTCCTCACGGTGCGTTCAACGACATCAATCCTTTTGAAAACGAAGAAGAAACCTTTGTTTACTTAGCCAAGGAGCTAAAAGCGCTTGGTATTACTTACATCCATCTTGTAGATCACTCAGCCATGGGTACTCCTGCAGTGCCTGTTGAATTGAAGACTACTATTAGAGATGCGTTTGGGGGCACTATTATTATCTCGGGAGGATATGACTATGAAAGTGCACAAAAGGATTTGGCTGAAGGACTAGGTCACCTGGTGGCATTTGGAAGACCTTTCTTGGCTAACCCAGATCTTTTGGAGAGATTCCAACAAGGTGCAGAGTTAAATGCGCCAAATTTTGATACTTTCTATACTCCTGGTGAAGCAGGTTATACAGATTACCCTACACTTTAGCACAAACAAAAAAGCCCGCAAAAGCGGGCTTTTTATTTATCAAGCTCTTGCTCTTCTAGATTCTTCAAGCGTATTTAAAGCTGTCTGCAGCTCGCGCTTAAGCTTCACCTCCTTCTCCCTCGATCTATTCTTGAGATCGTCATAATCAACTTGAAGTGAATCAAGATCTTTCTTGGACCGGGTGGTGACCTTATTGCTCCTCATATACATAACGTATGCGATGAGTCCCAAAACGGTCAAAACTAAAATGATTGACCAGACAAGAATATGATATCCAAGTTTGCTAAAGGCAATTCCAAGAAAAGAAATAGAATCGTTTGCATTAAGGCTAGCTTCTAGTTCACTACTTATAGATTGTTTAGATCTAGTCAATGTGTCTATTGCTACCTTCTGCGATGCAACCTCAGTATTAAGATCCACAATTGCCTTATCGTCCTGACGCAGCGAGTCCATGACCTCAGACCAAAAGGCATCTAGATTTGTTTTCGTGATCACTTTGTATTGATTGAAGGTCTCTGAAGACTCTACCAAATTCTGGAATTTACCATTTAGTGTTTCCTCTTCTTGACCTTGAGCAACGATTGCGAGAGCAAATAGTGCAAGGCAGATAGCACCTGATTTTAGATAGTTCATGATTAATTTTAGCTGATTTGAAACTTCACTTAACTTGGATCCTGAGATGAAATACACCTCTTATAAGTCAAGATCCACTAATAGAACGCGAATATCACACAGTCTTTTATGTATCCCAAAAAGTTTTTTTCAAATTCTTTTCACTTTTAGTCTTCTAAATTTACGAGATGCAAGAATTGGATATTGATGTTGAAAATATTGAGCTTGCTTACTTGAATCTTGATGACTATCAGGAGCTTAAGAAGGCCATGATAGAGGTATATAGCGAGGTTGAAGACAACTACTGGGAAAAGTACGAAATAGAGAAGATGATCAATCTTTTTCCGGAGGGCCAAGTGGTCATTAAGGTAAACAATAAGATTGCAGGTTGCGCACTAGCTATCATAGTCCCTGAAAAGCTGGTAAGACGAAAACACACGTACAAACAGATCACTGGTAATTTTAAATTCACTACACACACGCCAGACGGAGACATACTCTATGGCATAGACATTTTCATAAAGAAGGAATTTAGAGGAATGCGCTTAGGAAGGCGCCTCTACGACTATCGCAAAGAGCTTTGCGAAAAACTAAACCTAAAGAGTATTACCTTCGGAGGTCGAATTCCTAACTACCATAAATACAAAGACGATCTAACACCGAAACAGTACATTGACAAGGTCAAGCAGAAGGAAATACACGATCCAGTACTTGATTTCCAATTGGCAAATGACTTTCACCCGTCTAAAATACTGAAGAGATACCTGGAAGGAGACGTCTCCTCGAGGGAGTACGCAGTACTATTGGAGTGGGACAATATTTATCACGAAGAAGATCTTGTAAGCACTAAGACTACCAAGAAAGTCGTGAGGCTAGGATTGATTCAATGGCAAATGCGGCCATACAACAACTTGGATGACGTGATGCAGCAAGCAGAATATTTTGTAGATGCTGTCTCGGGCTATAGGTCAGATTTTGCCCTCTTTCCAGAATTCTTCAATGCCCCGCTGATGGCGCAGTACAACAACCTACCAGAATCTGATGCCATCAGAAAGATGGCCGAGTACACTTCAGAAGTAGTGGCTCGGTTTTCCAAATTAGCAGTTTCGTACAATATCAATATCATCACGGGAAGCATGCCTGAGATGGAAAACGAAGCTTTGTACAATGTTGGTTATATCTGCACGCGCGATGGGGCAATCGATCGGTATGAAAAGCTTCACGTCACTCCAGATGAAGATAAAGTATGGGGACTAAAAGGTGGAGATAAAATAAAAGCCTATGATACCGACTGTGGCAAAGTAGGAATTCTGATTTGCTACGATGTGGAGTTTCCAGAGTTGGGAAGAATCTTGGCGGATGAAGGCATAGACATTTTGTTTGTTCCTTTTCTCACAGATACGCAAAATGGTTATTCAAGAGTAAGAAATTGTGCACAAGCTAGAGCGATCGAAAATGAATGCTACGTCGCTATCGCAGGAAGTGTTGGCAACCTTCCTAACGTTCATAATATGGACATTCAGTTCGCCCAGTCCATGGTCTTTACTCCCTGTGATTTTGCCTTTCCCACGAATGGGATAAAAGCAGAAGCGACACCCAATACGGAAATGATTTTGATTGCCGATCTGGATCTGGATTTACTTACGGAGCTTCACGAGCATGGAAGCGTTCGAAATCTAAAAGACCGCAGGAAAGATGTCTATCAAGTAAAAAAGCAGTAGATGTCCCAGAATCGAGCAAAAAGGAAACTCACCTATAGTTCATCGAGTGATTCTTGGGCTCGAAAAAACCTGATCTTAGGAGTTGAATTTTTGACTGGTCGAAGAAAGCTTGAAAGAATGTATCAGGAAGTCTTAGATACTAATCCAACTTCAGAGGAGATCTGGAGGTTGATTTTTGAAAAGCTTCAACTATCCTACAATTTCTTAGAAGGCAGTCCAGATACTATCAGCACCAAACACCCTTCCATAGTCATTGCCAATCATCCATTTGGCGTCATTGATGGCGTTGCGCTGGGATACTTGATTAGTCAACGCAGATCCAAATTCAAGTTTTTGGTGAACGAGGTGCTTTGTCGAGAAGAGTTGCTAGAACCCTACTTGCTGCCTATTGATTTCAAAGAGACCAAGGAGGCGGTGGCGACCAACCTTCAGACTAGAGAAAAGGCACTTGAGTGTCTTGACAAGGGGGAAACAATTATCATCTTTCCCTCCGGTGGAGTGGCTACATCCCCGAGTTTCTTTAAACCAGCCGAAGACTTGACTTGGAAACGCTTCGTTGGAAAATTGATTCGAAGATCAAAGGCGACTGTCATACCAATACATTTCAAAGGAAGCAACAGTTGGCTATTTCAGTTAGCCAGTCAGATCAGTATGGATTTAAGGTTAGGCCTTCTCCTACATGAAGTAAACAACAAAATAGGAAAAGAGATCTCAGTGAGTATCAGAAAAGAGATCCCTTTTTCCGAGATACAAACGCTTGATAAAAAAGAAGATTTGCTCGTATTCCTCAGAAAAAGGGTCTTCGAGTCAGTTAGCCATTAATGACTATCTTTTCCATTACATCATCCTCTCGGATACTATCAATAACCTCCAAACCTTCTACTACTTTACCAAACACGGTATGATTTCGGTCTAGATGCGAAGTGTTGTTTCTGCTGTGGCAAATGAAGAACTGGGACCCGCCGGTATTTCTACCTGCATGTGCCATAGACAATACGCCTCGATCATGATATTGATTATCACCATCCAGCTCACAATCAATGTGATAGCCAGGTCCGCCAGTACCGTCACCCTTGGGGCATCCGCCTTGAATGACAAAATCTGGAATTACCCTATGAAATGTTAATCCATCATAGTACCCTTTTTCTGCCAGATCTACGAAGTTCTTAACAGTATTTGGTGCATCCTTTTCGAAAAATTCGATTTTCATAACACCCTTTTTTGTGTGGATTTCTGCTGTTTTCATTTATTAAAATTTATCAATTACGCTGTAAATAAGCGGCAAAAGTAAATGGCCAATTGTTAAAAAATACAAATTGTGATCAGCGGTGAAACTTAACCACAGCCGCTGAGTATCTTACTCCTAACTCAACGACTAATACCATGTTCAAAAACTACTTCCTGGTGGCAATTCGTCACCTAAAAAGGCAACCCGGATATGCTGCCCTAAATATTCTTGGTCTTACGATTGGCATTGCTTCCGCGCTGCTAATCATCCTTTACCTGAATCACGAACTGAGCTTCGACCGGTTTCACTCCAATGCAGATCGAGTGTACCGAATATCCTCCGATATCGCCGAACCTGATGATGCATTTAAATGGGCCACCACCCAAGCACCTCTCGGTAGGACAGTAAAAACAGAATTTCAAGAAATTGATCAGTTCACAAGATTTTCCGGAGCTGGAAGTGTAAGACTCAGGCTTGAAGAAGAGAGCTACTTCACGGAGGACATGTACTTGGTTGACTCCACAGTTTTCAATGTCTTCTCCTTCAACTTCATCCAAGGAAATAAAGAAACAGCGTTGGATGCGCCCAACTCCATTGTCTTGAACAAATCGCTTGCAGACAGAATATTCAAGGGACAGAATCCAATTGGTCAAATTTTGGAATCTGATCGTTTCTCTTACGAGGTTACAGGTGTTTATGAAGATATGCCTAGCAACTCCCACATTGTAGCTGATGCAATGGCCTCTTTTAGCACCAATCAAAACTTCTACAATTCACAGAGCTGGGGAAGCTTTGGATTGTATACCTACATACTATTAAATGAAAATGCTGATCCTCAATATGTGCAAGAGCGACTCAACAATGAAATCATTCCGCAGCACGTGGCTACTATTTTTGACAGATTCAATATCAAGATAAAATACGAGCTTATTCGGATAACGGACATCCACCTTTATTCCGACTTTGATGGCGAACCGACCGCCTTAGGAAATATTGACTACATCTATATCTTCTTAGCTGTAGCCATTTTCTTGGTAATTATTGCCTGCATAAACTACATGAATCTCTCAACGGCCAGGTCTATGCGGCGGTCTTTGGAAGTTGGGATACGGAAAGTGATGGGAGCAGCCAGGACATCCCTTATCAGACAGTTCATTATTGAGTCGATCTTGCTCGCAACTGCTTCCCTCATTTTAAGCCTTCTGGTTTTGCTGGTCGCCGTTCCAATACTGAATAACAATTTAGGGACTGATCTACAGCTTATCAACTTACTTTCAATCGAAGTACTTTTTGTGGTCCTCGGAATATTCTTAATCACAGGTGTAATCAGTGGCTCCTACCCTGCATTTTATCTCTCGGCATTTAGCCCCATAAAAGCAATTAAAGGAGGCAACTCAGGAAAGAGAACAGGAAACGTCTGGCTGAGGCGAATTCTGGTAGGCCTACAGTTTTGTATTTCCACTTTTATGTTGTTGGGTACACTGATCATTTATCAGCAAATGAATTACGTACAGACTGCTGACATGGGCTTTGACAAAGACCAAGTGGTTAGAGTTTCGTTAAATCAGCAGGTTAGAGAAAGGTGGCAGACTTTAAGAACAGCGTTGCTGCAAAGTCCTTTGATAACCAAGGTCTCCTCTTCCACAAATACTCCCGGTAATGGTGTAGGAAAAAATGTAATGGAGGTGGAGACGAACACTGGAGTGATGGATACCTACGGAGTAGATGGATATGGAATCGATTATAACTATGTGGACGTGCTGGATCTTGAAATCGTTGAAGGTCGAAATTTTTCCAGACAGTTTGTAACTGATACTGCTACCGCAGTAATGGTGAACGAAGCGATGGTGGAACGCATGGGATGGGAAGATCCAATCGGTAAGAAGTTCCGATTTGATCAGGATAGCACCGTATTCCACAAAGTGATTGGAGTCGTGAAAAATTTCCACCAGCAGTCTCTTTACAATCCTATTCAAGCTTTACTCTTTATTCCGAATCTTGAAAACCCAATTGCACTCATAAAGGTGGAGGGTGATTTCGAACAAGGGATGGATCATATCGAAACAAGCTGGGCTAGTCTCTTCCCGAACATCCCAATTGAGTACGAGCTCCTAGATCAAAACTTTCTGGAAGAGTACCAAGAAGATCAACTGCGTGGAAAGTTTTTCTTAGGCTTTGCACTGATGATGATAATTATCTCAGGGTTGGGCTTGTTGGGTCTTGCGTCTTTCACTGCAGAGCAAAGAAGCAAAGAGCTAAGCATCCGGAAAGTGCTTGGTGCCAATGTAAAAGGACTGATTTTGCTCTTAGTTAAAGATTACATTTGGCTAGTGGCAATTGGTGCTGTACCTGCCTTCCTAGTAGGATATCATGTAATGAATAATTGGCTTGGAGATTTTCAGTATCACATTGAAATCCAATACGTCGTTTTCGTCCTGGTGCTCATCATTGTATCTCTGTTCGTCGTACTGACTACAGGTATACAGGCGTTCAAAGCAGCGAGTGCAAATCCATCTGAGAATCTTAAGTACGAATAGAATCTCATTCTGCAATAAAACTTAGTTTTCTGTACCATTGCAAGTACAGAAAACTAAGCTTCATGAACCGATATTATGATTCATCTATTCAAGAGGGCATGAACCTTCTGCCAACTGATGAGGCAAAACACTGCGCTCAGGTTCTAAGGCAGAAGGAAGGAGATGAAATTCTCGTTATGGATGGGGTTGGTGGATTGTATGCATCCGTCCTAAGAAGAGTATCCAAAAGAGAAGTTGAGTACGAGGTTTATTCCGTGGACCAATCTACTGAAAGACTTTCAAAGATTCACTTAGCAATTGCTCCAACCAAGAACATGGACCGGATGGAATGGCTTGTTGAAAAACTAAGTGAAATCGGTGTAGATCGTATTTCCTTTCTTGAGACGCAAAACTCAGAAAGAAGGAAATTAAGAATAGATAGGCTGGAAAAGAAAGCAGTCAGCGCCATGAAGCAATC
>CAYYNA010000054.1:13138-16634 GCA_964472815.1 uncultured Roseivirgaceae bacterium | reverse complement strand
AGGGATACTACGTTTTAGTTGGAAATACTGAGGATGAGATAAGCTTATACTCGACTATGTCAGGCGAGGTAATTGATGGCATAGACAAATCGATTGAGGTGGGAGATACGACGATCACTGTTCGGGTGACCCGAGATGATGGTGGTAATTGGGAGCTACTGGTGCAGCCCCAAGGGAATATGACATTTTCTAGCTTGGGGACTGCAACTAACCTTGATTATACGACTTCCATGTTTTTTGGTGTCTTGTCTGACTATACCTCTACCCGATCTACTAATTTCTTCTTCGATGATTTTGCAGTTTCTGGAACTGGTTTCATTGACGATGAGCCCCCATCCATTGCTTCTTTAAGTGTTATTTCTGAAGACTCGCTTACCATAACATTTTCCGAAACAGTGGAGAAAACTACTTCCGAAACCGCAGCAAATTACACCGTCAGTGATGGGTTTGGCGTGCCGGCATCTGCTTTGCTACTGCAGGATGGACTTACAGTAGCACTAAAATTCACTTCACAGTTTACAGATCAATCTCAGTATACGCTCACTGTTGATGGCGTAGAAGACCTTTTTGAAAATGCCATCGATGCTGGAACTGCCACCTTCACCTACTTCGCTCCTTTTGTTCCAAATTTCAGAGATATCGTCATCAACGAGATCATGCCTGACCCTCCAGGAAGTACGAATGGGAATGTGCCAACGGTAGAGTACGTGGAGCTTTTCAATGCGTCCGATGAATCAATAGATCTTACAGGATGGGTTCTAAAAGGCGTTACTTCTAGTGGACGATCCATTTCTGGTTTTGAGCTAGATCCTCGGGAGTATCTAATTCTTACAAACGATGTGAATGTGATTGAATTTGAAGGTTCGAATGTAATCTCATGGGGCGGAACAAGTTCATCTGCATTAACAAACGGTGGTGAAGCAATTGTGCTTCAAGATAAAAATGGCATATATGTAGATTCATTGGTTTACAATGGATCCACAGATGGTATTTCTATCGAGCAGATAAACCCCAATATTCCTTTTGCGCTTTCTTCAAACTACGATTCAAGTGAAAATCCAGAAGGAGGAACCCCTGGTCAGCAGAATTCAATTTTTGACGATACTCCAGATACAACCGCACCATCAATCGTTTCCATTACCGTAGTTTCAGCTAATGAATTAGCCATTCTATTTGACGAGTTTCTTGAGAAGACCGCCGCAGAGCTAGTGGCAAACTACTCAATAGAATCGGTCGATATCTTTTCAGCAACGCTTGATCTGCAAAGTCAAGATTTGGTGCAATTAACAACAGCCGAATTGCCCTCAGGAGAGAACAAAACGCTTACAGTGAATAATGTAAAAGATCTATTTGGAAATGCTACAGCGAACGAATCAGCCAACTTTCGGTATGTTGAATTTGATCAGCCGCAGGAGTTTGATGTGGTGATCAATGAGTTCTTGGCAGATCCTACCCCTGTCATAGGACTTCCTGATGGTGAATTTGTAGAACTATACAACCGCTCTGAGAAGTTCTTTGACCTTGCAGATTTGATGCTGGATGGATCTAATTTACCAACATATACGCTGGAGCCTGAATCCTATGTCGTTATCATAGACGATAACAACATCTCTGATTTCTCAGGATTTGATCAGCTAGTAACCGTACCTTCGCTAAGTCTCAATAATAGCGGACCTGACACGATACGTCTGCAAGGAGGCAGCAGCGAATTGATTCATTCTATTGCTTTCGATGGATCCACTGGTGGGATTTCTACCGAGGTAATTAATCCAAATGGTCCCGATTATTCACAGAGAAACTATGGATTAAGTACAGACCCTAGTGGTGGAACACCTGGAAGGCAAAACTCCATCTTTGATGATACTCCAGATACTACTCCTCCTTCGATAGTATCTATTTCAGTTATTTCTGCCACAGAACTTGAAGTTGTATTTGACGAGTTACTTGGAAAGGCTTCTGCTGAATTAGCAAGTAATTACTCGATCCAGGATATTGCTATCCTTTCGGCCAATCAGGATAACGATGATGGATCATTGGTTCACTTGTTGACGAGTTTGCTACCTTCTGGAGAAGCGAAGACTTTAACTGTAAATAATGTTGAGGATCTGCTCGGAAACAAGATCATCAGTGATTCAGCAGGCTTTCGTTATGTTGAGTTCGAAGAGCCTCAAGAATTCGATGTGGTGATCAATGAGTTCTTAGCAGATCCTACCCCTGTCATAGGACTTCCTGATGGTGAATTTGTAGAACTATACAACCGCTCTGAGAACTTCTTTAACCTAGCAGATTTGATGCTGGATGGATCTTCTTTGCCAGCATATACGCTGGAGCCTGACTCTTATGTGATTATTATCGACGATAACAATCTGTCTGATTTCTCGGGATTTGACCAAGTGGCGCCTGTGTCAACGCTAAGTCTCAATAATAGTGGATCAGATACGATCCTTTTAGAGGGTGTAGGTAATCAATTAGTTCACTCCATTGTTTTCAACGGATCTTCTGGAGGGGTTTCCACTGAGTTGATTAACCCAAATGGTCCAGACTATTCTGAACGAAACTATGGCTTAAGTACAGATCCAAGTGGTGGTACACCCGGAAGGCAAAACGCCATTTTTGATGATACCCCAGATACCACACCCCCTTCCCTGGTTTTTTTGGAAGTTATTGACTCTACCGAATTAGTGATTTCATTTGATGAGCCAATCATTGAATCAAGTGCGACACTCATTGATAATTATTCAATCGACGGTGACGTTCGCGTAATTTCAGCCATATTTTTTGAGGAGTCCAAAGTTCAATTATCCACAAGCCGCTTACCCTCTGCAGAGGTAAGAAAATTGACCGTAAACAGCATTTCAGATTTATCTGGCAATATGGTCGATGGTCTCACTGCTGAGTTTGAATATATTGAAACAGCACTTGCTGAAAATGGGGATGTTCAAATCAACGAATTTCTAGCCTTTCCTGCTGAGCAAAGTAATTTGCCAAATGTTGAGTATGTGGAGTTATACAATAAGTCAGACAAATACATAGACTTAGAAAACTGGATACTTGCAGATCGAAGTGGCGACTCAAGGGCCTTAGCATCCTACATTTTGAGACCTGATAGTTATTTGATCTTGGCAGATGAGGGAAATGCTTCGCAATTTGAGCCTTTCGGTAGTGTCTTAGAGGTCTCTGCTTTTCCTTCCTTAAACAACGGTAGTGATGATATTATCTTGAGAGACTCTCTGGGTAGGACAATTTCTTTTTTAACCTACAATTCTTCCACAGAGGGGATAAGTAGTGAATTGATAAACCCCGAGGCAGCATGTATTTCATTTGCAAGCTTTAGTAATTCCCTAGATCCCCTAGGAGGCACGCCGGGGCAAATCAATTCAGTATTTGATGACACTCCAGATACTGTACTTCCTTTTGTGATGTCATTTGGCTACCAAGAAGGTTTGGTAATCAATTTCTCCGAAGTGATGGATGAATTGTCACTATCTGATGAGCT
>CAYYNA010000054.1:1810-13038 GCA_964472815.1 uncultured Roseivirgaceae bacterium | reverse complement strand
TAGAGATTTTTAATACCTCTGATGATATTATATCTACTGCAGGACTTGCACTCTTTGATGCGACCAACTCCGTCGAGTTGCCAACTGTGAATCTGCACCCAAGTACGTACTATGTCTTGACCAGTAATGCTGGCGCGGCAGAGTTTGAAACAAATGCGATTGGTGTAAGTGGATTCCCATCTCTAAATAATTCGGGGGAGCTTTTGGTGATTTCGCTTGGTGATGAATTAATATCATCGTTGGAGTATGATCCAAATTGGCACAGTGATGAAAAAGCTACCGGTGGCTATTCACTGGAATTGGTTGATATCACTAACCCGTGCTTGGAAAGCGCAAGTAATTGGAGAAGTTCTGATGACCCAAAAGGTGGAACTCCAGGGATGCTCAATTCATTTTCAGAAATTATACCAGATAGTTTTGGACCTGAAATCGTCAATATTACCGCAATTTCAGCCGACACGATTAGAATAGCGTTTGATGAAAAAATTGATCCATCGTCTGCTCTGAAAGCTTTCATCACAGCTGAGCCAACCATCAAAATCAAGAGCCTCCTAGTCGAAACAAATTCCCCAAAGACCTTACTAGTTACTCTTCAAGAAGATTTAGAGGCAAACAACCTGATTAGCTTGAGTGCTGCTAAAATCTTTGACTGTTCTGGCAATGAGGTAGTAGCAGAAGAGTTCACCTTTTCTTTACCGATACAAGCAGTGCCTGGTGAGATTAAGCTGAGTGAAGTGCTCTTCAATCCAAGATCCAATGGGGTGGATTTTGTAGAGCTTTACAATGATTCGGACAATTACATCAGCTTGGAGAATTGGGAGTTAGCCAGGGTAACAGATGAAGGAATTGGGGACAATAAATCCATTGCTCTTAATGAGCTTGTGATAGAGCCTAGTGAATATCTTGTCTTCACAAGAAATTCAAATGCGTTGTTTTCGAATTACCCGAAGGGCAGAGAAGAGCAATTCATAGAGCTTCCATCTTTGCCAACCTATGCGAACGATACAGGCAATGTTGTCTTGATTAATTCTTTAGGAGAACTGATGGAAAAGTTCTTTTATGATGAGGACTATCACTATGATCTCTTGGAAAGTGTTGACGGAGTTTCTTTGGAGCGAATATCCTTTGACAGTCCAACCAATCAAGCGAGCAATTGGAGGTCAGCATCCAGTACTGAGGGTTTTGCCACACCAGGTTATGCTAATTCTCAGGCATTTTCCACAGCCGCGCCATTGGGGAAAGTGGAAGTAAGCCCAAAAGTATTTGTACCTGGAAACTCAGGATCCGGTCGTGATTTTACCACGATCAATTATCAATTCGACAACCCTGGTCAGTTTGCCAACGTGAACATCTATGATCAAAACGGGAGGTTGGTGCGAAACCTGGTTCAAGGCGAACTTCTGGCCACTTCAGGTTTTTTGCGATGGGATGGTGAAACGAACGATGGATCCATGGCTAGGCTTGGTTATTATGTCGTACTTTTTGAGGTCTATGATGCCGCTGGAAACTCCGAGATTCTTAAAGAAACCGTGGCTGTAGGTAGAGACTTCTGAGAGGATAAGTGGATAAACTTTTTTAAGATTCTCCTCTCATCTGCGTATTTTCGCTACAATTTTTCTGATGTTGGTCTCTTTAATTATACTACTATGAGCGAAAAGACAAGATATTCCGATGAAGAGCTGAAAGAATTCGAAGATCTGATTCTTGAGAAGCTAGACAAAGCAAAACAGGAGCTTAACAGCTTACGAGCATCCTTAACTCGGGAAGCAGAAGACACAGGAGATAATTTCTCCTCAGTGAAGACATTAGAAGATGGCGCGGATACCGCTGAAAAAGAGCAGCTGAGTCAATTGGCTGGTCGTCAGCAGAAGTTTATCAACAACCTTGAAAATGCGCTCATAAGGATCAAGAATGGCACATACGGAATTTGCGTAGATACAGGCAAGCTAATCTCCAAGGAGCGGTTGAGAGCCGTGCCACACACCACACAAAGTATCGATGCAAAAATGAACAGGTCCTAATTGGATTACCTAGCTAATCACATAGAGGCTTTAGTCTTCTGTTCACCCAAGCCGATCACCGAGGAAGAAATACAGGATTGTCTCAAGGAGATGTTCGATGCGGACGTACCTTCAGATGATATTACCAATGGATTAAATACTATTCAAGAGAAGTTCCAGAAGGACGATTTTTCCATGGAGCTTATCAAGTCAGGAGGAGGTTATCAGTTTTTGACTAAACCCGCTTATCAGGCAAGTATCGGTATTCTGCTCAAGCAACAATCTAAGAAACGATTATCCAATTCAGCACTTGAGACACTCTCCATCATCGCTTATAAGCAACCCATCACCAAAAGTGAGGCTGAGCAAATCCGAGGTGTGAACTGTGACTATGCTATTCAAAAGCTATTGGAAAAAGAGCTCGTAGAGGTCAAGGGGAAATCGGAGGGAGTTGGCAGACCCATACTTTATGGAACCAGCCAAAGGTTTATGGATTACTTCGGGATCAATGACCTGAAAGAATTGCCTACCCCGAAAGACTTCAATACCGAGGAGAACACCATTGGTGAAGAAAGGGAATGAAGCGACCTAACAAAAAGGAAACCAAAAAACCTTCTGAGATTCGCCTAAACCGTTTCATTGCGAATGCAGGTGTATGCTCGCGAAGAGAGGCTGACAATTTGATCACTGAGGGCAAGATCAAGGTCAATGGTAAGGTCCTGACCGAAATGGGCTACAAGGTCAAAAAAACGGATAAGGTTGAATACAAAGGCAGGCAGCTAAAGTCTGAGACGCATCAATATGTGCTGCTAAACAAGCCGAAAGGCTTTGTGACCACAATGAAAGACCCACATGCGAAGCGCACAGTGATGGAGTTGGTTGAAAAGGCGTGCGACGAACGCATCTATCCTGTAGGTAGGCTCGACAAAGAAACGACCGGTTTACTACTTTTCACCAACGATGGTGAGACTGCCAAGAAGTTAACACACCCATCACATAAGGTCCGAAAGATCTATCAGGTAGAGCTGGACAAACCGATCACCAGGGAAGATTTTGATCAGATCCTGGCTGGTGTAACCCTTGAAGATGGGTTAGCTCCCGTCAGTGAAATGGCCACCATTGGAGAAGACAATCGAAACATTGGTATCGAGGTGCATATTGGAAGGAATCGAATTGTTCGAAGGATCTTCGAACACCTGGGCTACAAAGTGAAAAAGCTCGATCGCGTCATGTTTGCCAACCTCACAAAAAAGAACCTTCCTCGGGGCAAGTTTCGTAAGCTGAATCCCAAGGAAGTAATGGCTTTGAAAGGTATTAGGTAATAGTACATCTCGAAATTTGCATTTATAACAAATGCTATAAGTCCTTTCATTGATTTCATTGTGTCCTTTGTAAGCTTTCGCTGTTTATCTAGTCCTAATTATGAGTTGAACTTCATTTCTGCAATTCACTTTTTGTCAAGACATATCGCACTAGGCTAATTCCTGCACCTAGGGACATGGCTGTGCTAATCCATAAAGTGAGATCGGAGTTAATGTCTACTCCAAGCATGCCAAGGGCAGCTATACCTATTGATACCCCGACAGCAACTCCTAATGCCGTCCCGATTGCTACTCCTACTATGGTTCCGATTAAAATGCTTTTTTCTTTCATGATTTCTGATTTTAGTGTTTGCGTTTTGCATTAATTTTTGATACCTCAAAGTTCTTGAGCGCAGTGAGAGTAGATTTAGCAGAAACCCTTCATCCTTTATAAATTTTGAATCGTGACTGTCAACTATGCGTCAACCATATAAATTATGCGGCAGGTAGTCGTTGACTGCTAATCACTTTCACATTTACTTCTTGTTTCCTAGTAGTACCGTGAACAGCTTGATTTCTTACAGAAGCCGGAATTTTTTTTAGTTCTTTAAGGCATAGCTTCTCTATTCTAGCATGCTACATGCCATAGTTTTTTGTGCTACCCTAAAGTTGAATCTGTAAGGCTGTAGGAAACTGAAGTATGGATCTAAGGTCACTCGATCGGTCATTCCTGAACATATTGGGCATATTTAGGTTATCTTTAGGTAATTCACTACCAATAGGTTGGTGTTGGCCCTAATCAAATAAACCACCTAATCATGAGCTCATTTAGTAGAAATGGACTCCTTCTTTTTTCAATAGACGATGAACTGCGGTACACCGGTTTCAATAAATCATACGCGGATTGGGTAAAGCAGCGGTTCGACTCAGAGCCAAAAGTTGGACAAGAAATAATAGTGGTCGAGGGATCTGATCTGGTCCGAGAATCACTTAAGAAAGAACTGAAAAATGGCTCTTCCACACTTGAAACAGATTGCAGCAAGCTTTTTGGTGAGCTAGATTTTCATGAATACAATCTCAATAAGATTGGAGATGCTTCATTTTTAACCTTATGTTTTCGTAAGGGAGGCATTCAGAAATACTTTTCGTCCGATAGTCCATTTTTTGACCTTTCGAAGGATTTGTTTTCCGTGACAGGTTTTGATAATTATTTCATTGAGCTAAACAAGGCTTGGGAGGATGTGCTGGGATATTCCTTGCAAGAGCTGAAGTCCAGGCCATTCTACGAATTTCTACATCCTGAAGACTTGATGAAAATTCAGGAGATGCAGAAGCAGAACCATCAGCCGGAGGTGATCAAGGTGGTAAATAGGTATCGCAAGAAGTACGGAGGGTATGTTTGGTTGGAGTGGAATGCCACCATCGACTATGAGGATGAGCTCTCTTATGCGGTTGCAAGAGATGTTACGGAATTGCAGAACAATGAGATTAGGCTAGAAAACCTGGCCAATAGCGTTCCTGGGGCGTTGCTACAATATCAGGTCTTTCCTGACGGGTCTGACGCTGTTCCTTACATTAGTGAGCAGGTGCAAGAGCTCTGGGAAGTAACACGAGAAGAGGCTATCAAAAACACTAGCAGTCTTTGGGACGCCATTTTAGATGCTGATTTGAGAGGTGTGCGAGCATCTATTATGAGGTCAGCGCAGGAGCTATCATTTTGGGACTATTCATGGCGAATCACCACTAAATCTGGTAAGATCAGATGGCTCAATGGCAGGGGATATCCTAGGAAACTCATTGATGGAAGTATTCTATGGGATACACTCATTCTGGACAATACCCGGCTTAAAGAGACGGAACAAGATTTAGTCAATACAAATCAGCGTATGCAGCTAGCAACAAAAGCTTCCAAGTTGGGTGTATGGGAACTAGATCCAGATGCAAATGAACTGATTTGGAATCAAGGGATGCATGAGATTTATGAGGTCCCGGAAGCTGACTTCAATAATAGTGTGGAAGTCCCTCTCTCATACATACATCCAGATGATGTGAAGGGAATTGATGATGCAATGGAGCATCTTTTGGAGGGAGGCACACTTACGAATTACAGATTCAGGATCATTACTGCTTCTGGCAAAACGAAGTATTTGGCGGCTTCTAGTTCAATTTTGAGAAATGAAGACAATGAGGTGACCAAGCTCATCGGCGTTAATGAAGACATTACGGATTTCATTAACAAAGAAAAAGAGTTAGAGGAGAGCATTACGCAGAAAGAGACCCTTTTTCGAGAGCTCCATCACCGCATAAAGAATAATCTAAATCTCGTTTCAAGTCTCCTTTATGTGAAATCCAAGGCTGTTAATGACAAATCACTATTGGACTTTGTCAAGGAGATAAATGGTCGGATCATTTCTATTTCCAAGACGCACGATCAGCTTTTGAAACTGGAGGAAGTGGATCAGCTCTATTCAGAAAGCTACCTGACTGATTTAGTAAGAACTTTGTGTGCCACCTATTCTGAGGTTCCAGAACACTACCAATTAAGTCTGCAAGTTGAAAATCATAAAATGCCAGTAGATGACATGTTGGTGTTAGGGTTAATAGCAAATGAGATTGTCTCCAATATATTAAAACATGCCTATCCTTCTGATGAAGGTGGGCCCATTGATGTATCGTTTCACAAAATAGATGGGACATATGAGCTGGAAATCTCTGACAAGGGAGTGGGGAAAGAAGAAGATTTTGCGGTGAGTGAGGAGTCGGTAGGCTTGCACTTGATTGAGCTTCTCACGATGCAACTAAAAGGTACTTTGCAGCGGGAGTTTGATGGCGGGGTGAAATATTTGATTAGTTATTCAAAAAAAAGAAACTAGCTGGTGAGTAAAGTCAAAGTCATGATTTTTGAAGATCAACTCATTGCCGCGATGGCATTGGAGGCGATGTTATCATACAATGGGTACGAAAGCACTGGTGCGTACGATACTGCGGATGATGCAGTCGAGCTTTTCAAAAAGTACCAACCCGATATTATCCTCATGGATATCATGCTGAGTGGAGAAGTCACGGGCTTGCAAGCCGCCGAAAAACTCAGGGAGATTACAAATGTCCCTATTTTATTTTTGACAGCTCTCAATGACAGAAGCACGATAGACAAAATAAAGACGCTCAAGAACGCTGACATATACGTGAAGCCTTATCAGGAAGACATTGTGAAAAAAGGTATTCCAGCCCTACTCGAGCAAGTCTAAAGTTGCCAGCTCCCCTATCAATTTCCTAGCCTAGAAAAGTCAGAGATCTATTTGTCTCATTCTTTTCTTGAAAAATCTGCCCAGTTCGGTCTAATTGGTTAACTTATTTCTTTTAACCTAATGTACAAATATGAAAAGGAAACCGATTCTATTCGGGATAGCATTTGTATGTCTGATTCTTAACCTCGGAGCACAGGAAACCGTCACTCCCAATGACGTCTCTGACAAAAGATCTGGTGCATACGCTTTTTCGAATGCAACGATCATCGTTGATTATCAAACCAAACTCGAAAACGCAACTTTGCTCATAAAGGAAGGAAAAGTGGAGCAAGTTGGAAGCTCGCTGAGTATCCCTGATGGGTATGTCGAAGTGGACCTAGCGGGGAAATACATTTACCCTTCATTTATTGACCTTCATACAAACTACGGAATTACCAAGCCTAAGGCAGCTGGTGGATCGCCATGGAGTGGTGCGGAGCAAATGTTGGCAAAAACGGAGGGCGCCTTCAGTACGAATGATGCGATCAAGGCACATTTCTCGGCGGGCATGGAATTCAAGAATAACAAGAAAGCTGCTGAAACGCTTCAGAAGATGGGTTTTGGCGCAGTGCTTACCTTCAGACCAGATGGTATTGCTCGGGGTACTGGAGCGTTTGTTACGCTGAGTTCCAATGACAATGATGCGGTGCTAATGGAAGAGGCTTCTGCTCATTATTCATTTGATAAGGGTACCTCAAGACAGCATTATCCCTCCTCACTGATGGGCTATATTTCCCTGTTGCGCCAGACATATCTCGATGCAGAGTGGTATGGCCAGTTTAGTCCGCGACCCTTTAAAGACCAATCTTTGGAGGCATGGATGGAGTCACAGCGACTACCGCAATTCTTTGATGCTGGAGATTGGATGGATGTGTTGAGAGCAGATAAAGTAGGAGATGAGTTCAAGGTTCAATACATCATCAAGTCTGATGGCACGTCTTACCGCAGAATTGATGAGATAAAGAAATCAGGTGCTTCATTGATTGTCCCACTGAATTTCCCTGCAGCCTATGACGTGGATGATCCGCTAGACGCACAAAGAGTCTCATTGCAAGATATGAAGCACTGGGAGCTGGCTCCAACGAATACTGGTGCACTTGAGAAAGCTGGGATTGCTTTTGCCATCACTTCAGATGGATCGAAAAAAGACTTTTTGAAAAATGTCATGAAAGCGATTGAGCACGGCTTGTCTGAAGAAGCAGCCTTGAAGGCATTGACTTACACACCAGCCTCTTTAGTAAGAGCTTCAAGCATGGTAGGAAGTCTGAAGAAGGGCATGCTTGCAAACTTCTTCATTTCCTCAGGTCCCATATTCGAAGCAAAAAGTAAGATTCACGAAAACTGGGTGCAAGGGAAGCCCAACAGATTTGTTCCACTCAGCTCACCAGATAACGCAGCGAATTACCAGCTAGCGTACAGTGATAAAACTTTTGATGTGAAGGTAAGTGGCGAGCCTGGATCTCAGAAGGCGGAGCTAATCGTGAACGACTCCACTACTTTGAAGATCAATGGAAAGTTTGGGTTTGATCTGGCTTCTTTTTCATTCATGGAGAAAAAAGATGACGGAGGAGACCATCGATTTTATGGTTGGATATCCGAAAATGGCTGGAGTGGCTCAGGGCAGCTAGCAGATGGTACTTGGGTAGATTGGACCTTGACCAAAACCAGTGATTTGGAAATGGAGGAAGAAGGAGAAAAAGGTGGAGATCAAGATGAAGCGGACAAACCAGAACTGGGAGAATTGATTTTCCCTTTTACTGAATTTGGGAATACCGAGATACCTACACAAGAGACGCTACTAATCAAGAATGCTACTGTTTGGACGAATGAAGCCGACGGTATTTTGGAGGAAACAGATGTCCTACTTCGAGATGGGAAGATTTCTCAAATTGGAAAAGGGCTCAGTGCGAAGGGAGCAAAGGAAATTGACGGAACAGGAATGCACTTGACAAGCGGCATTATAGATGAGCACTCGCATATTGGCGCAACTGGTGGACTTAATGATGTAGCAACTAATTCTTCGATGGTCCGAGTAGGTGATGTGCTGAACTCTGAAACACTGTCTCTGTATCGGACACTGTCTGGTGGAGTTACTGCGGTGCAGGTACTGCATGGTTCTGCCAATCCTGTAGGTGGTCAATCGAGCCTCATCAAGCTGAGATGGGGAGTAGCTCCTGAGGAGCTGAAGATCAAGGGGGCTGATGGATTCATCAAATTCGCATTGGGAGAAAATGTTAAGAGATCTAGGAATCAACGATCTGTTCGATTTCCTCAGACCCGAATGGGTGTAGAACAAGTCTATGTGGATGGCTTCACGAATGCGTTGAATTATCAGAAAGAATGGAGTGCCTACAATAGCTTATCCTCGAAAGCCAGGGCTGGAGCACTTAAGCCAAGAAGGGATTTAGTGGATGAAACCATGTTGGAAATCATCAATAAACAGCGATGGATTACATGCCACTCCTACGTTCAGTCTGAGATCAACATGTTGATGAATGTCGCAGATCAGTTCAATTTTAATGTCAACACCTTCACCCACATTTTGGAGGGGTATAAAGTGGCAGACAAGATGAAAGCGCACGGAGCTGGTGGTTCCACCTTTTCTGACTGGTGGAATTACAAGTGGGAGGTGAGGTATGCCATCCCTTATAATGCTGCCATTATGCACCGTGAAGGTGTGGTAACGGCAATTAACTCAGATGATAGCAATAGCGGGCGAAGGTTGAATCAGGAAGCTGCAAAGTCTGTAAAGTACGGAGGGATGTCTGAAGAAGACGCTTGGAAGATGGTCACTTTAAACCCAGCAAAGCTGCTCCACCTGGATGATCGGATGGGGAGTATAAAAGTTGGAAAAGATGCGGATGTGGTGCTCTGGACGCATCACCCACTTTCCGTATATGCTATTCCAGATAAGACCATTGTTGATGGTACGGTGTACTACGACAGGGAAAAAGACCTGGAAGCTCGAAGCTATGTTTCATCCGAGCGCGCTCGATTGATTCAAAAAATGAAAGGAGTAAAAAGTAGTGGCGGAAAAACACAGAAGAGAAGTTCGTTCATTGAGCTGGAGTTCCACTGCGACGATGTACTGGCGGCAGAAGCGTTACACAAACTAATCGAAGGAGAATAATGAAAAAGTTGATATATATATTTCTAGTACAAATGGCTGTTTCATTATCCTACAGCCAAGTGCCGATCCCGGCAAAAGAGCAGGACAAAGCAATCATGCTCAAAGGAGCCACCGCTCATATTGGAGACGGGAGCGTCATTGAAAATGCAATGATTGGCTTTGACAAAGGAAAGCTCACGGTGGTGATGGCAGATGCTAGCATGGATGTTTCTGGTTATGAAGTGGTGGATGTCTCTGGGAAACATATCTATCCAGGGTTTATCCTTCCAAATTCAGTGGTTGGTCTGCAAGAGGTAGGAGCCATTCGTGCCATGTCAGATTTCAATGAGCGGGGTTCATTCAACCCTAGCATTAGGTCCGTAATTTCCTACAATACCGATTCAGAATACATTCCCACCTTCCGGTTCAATGGTGTTTTATTGGCAGAGACTACTCCAAGGGGAGGGTTGGTTTCTGGAACCTCTTCGGTCATGGAAATGGAAGGATGGAATTGGGAAGATGCAGTACACTCCATGGACATTGGTGTTCACATGAATTGGCCCAACAGGCTGAAATGGGAATTTGATGATGCTGCGGACAGCTGGGAGCAGAAACCGGACAAGGAATACGGAAATAACGTCGCATCGTTGAAAGCACACTTTCAAGAAGCGGCAGCTTACATGGAGGCTGCTTCAGCTACAAATGTCAAGATGGAAGCCATGCGCGGATTATTTGATGGATCCAAGATTCTTTTCATTCACTCCGATAATGCCAAGAGCATTGTTGAGTCGATTCGCATGGCGCAAGGATTGGGAATCGAGCGTATCGTTCTGATTTCGGGTGATCAATCACTAATGGTGGCAGGATTTCTCAAGGAGAACAACATCGGAGTGATCGTGCATAGTACCTACCAAATGCCTTCTTACACGCACTCTGGTGTCAATGATCCTTACGAACTCCCAGCAAAGCTTTTTGCCAAAGAATTGAAAGTGGGTATGTACATGACTGGCATGCTAGGCTTTGGTAGAAATCTTCCATTTGCTGCCGGCACTGCTGTGGCGCACGGACTGGACTATGAAAAAGCCGTGCAAATGATCTCGCTCAATAATGCCGAGTTACTAGGGGTAGAAGATCAGGTGGGATCCATAGCTGTAGGTAAAGATGCCACACTGTTTGTTTCCGACGGGGATGCGTTGGATATGCTAACCAATAAGGTATCTCATGCTTTTATCAGTGGTAAGCAAATAGTGCTGGATAACAAACAGGAAGAGCTATATAAGCGATATTCAGACAAGTACGGTCATTCCGAAGAATAGTAAAAGTCCCTTACTACAAGATCAAAGCCACTCGGATTTCTGGGTGGCTTTTTTGATTTTTTCTCCAGCGAATCCATAGGGTTAGTTGATTATTGGGTTGACTAACTAACTACAACTACTATGAAAACGATGAAATATTTTAGACTTGCCCTGCTCATTTTTGGCGTGATTGCCTTCCAAGGATGTGATGAGGATAATGATTGCATTCCTGCTAC
>CAYYNA010000054.1:0-1710 GCA_964472815.1 uncultured Roseivirgaceae bacterium | reverse complement strand
TGGAAGATCGGTTTACTCAGAACAGTGTTTCGCTTAGAACGTCCGGGTCAGGATCTATAGATGGAGACTTTACTACTACCAACCTGGAATGCTCAATAAGCGGTTCAGGTGGGATTATGCTTGCTGGGTCGGCTCAAACAGCAGATATTGGAATAAGTGGTTCAGGTAGTGTTGAAGCGTTTGAGATGTCCTCCAATCAGTGCGATGTGTCCATCAGTGGATCAGGAAGTGTCAATGTTTCTGTGACTGAACTCTTGGAGGTAACTATTGCAGGAAGTGGAAGTGTGAGGTACAAAGGAAATCCAACGATTGATTCCAGCATTAGTGGTTCCGGCAGAGTCATTGATGCAAATTAGATCTTGAAAGCGAAGGGATTGATCTAGTCAAGCAGTTCGTTGAAAAAAACTACGGCGAGCTTTTTCGAAATTCTACGGGGGATAAACCGGTCCAACGCTTAAAGGCACGGTTGAACGCGCTTTGCTCTGAAAAACCTGTCTCAAAAGCAATCTCGGCAATACTTCTGGTACTATGACTGAGCAGGGATTTTGAAACTTCCTCTTGTGTCTTTTTGATTAGATCTCGAAAAGAAACACCAGCTTCTGAAAGTCTGCGTGTCAGTGTTCTGTTACTCATCCCAATATGATCGCCGATATGATGTATACTGGGGATACCACTCGGTAGGGCATCTTTGATCAGTTCTTCCACATCGAATACCAATTTGTTGCCAGCCACTTGGAGTCCGTTGGTCTCTTCTTCTACTCTTTGGACAAGGAATTGATTGATACTGGCATCTGCTTTTGCCGTGCGTGTATGGAAATCATTTGTGGTATAGGTAATGCTGTAATGTTGCTGATTGAATAGCACGGTACAGTTGAAAGCCTTGTTGTAACTGCTAAGGTCTGTTGGGGCGCTATGTTTGAAGGTCACCTGGGTGGGAGAGATTTCCGTATCCGACATGGCTCTTAGCACTACTACAGTAGCGGAGAGTGTAGCTTCATTGGAGAGCTCCAGACCCCTTCTGTGGGGCTCTCGATGTAGGTATACGACAGAGAAATCATCCTTTTTACGAACCTGAAAGACGTAGGTATTGGAGAGGAGTTTGAAGTAGCGTTCGCTTCGTTCGAAAATTTCCCCCACTCTAGAGCAGGTGCGCCAGGACAAGCCAAGCACCCCGTAATCTTCTATCTTCATTTCCTGGCCTACGCGAACAGAGAACCCAGGTCCCAGTTTTTGATCTACTATTTCATGCAGGTGGAAAAACTGATCCGCAGGGACCGCTTCTACTGAATCAATCGTTGAAAAAGGTACAGGGAGGCTCTCAAACTCATCTGCAGACATCCCTTCCTTGATGGCGTGATTGATCACCTTACGATATAGGCTTGCTGAGATGTATTTCATGTTGGTTAAGCAACTTCAGAAAGCAATGAAAGTTACTAATGCTCCTTCAATTATTCAGAATAAGTCGGAGGTATCAAGTATCGATCTGATGGTGCCTCAAATCTGCTAATCAAGAATGCTCTACTGCTCCTCTATACCCTAAGACCTTACTTGCGGCCAATGCACCTGATTTCAAGGAAAGAGCAAGCGTTGAGTTTTGGTCATGGTTAGAACTATCGAACATTATTTTCAATATCTTGGGAAAGGAAAAGTCATACAATTGGCTAAGCCAAAAAGAATGAATCTTAGAGAAGAAAGTATTTCCGAACTGAT
>CAYYNA010000053.1:4308-16898 GCA_964472815.1 uncultured Roseivirgaceae bacterium | reverse complement strand
TAACCTCAAAAGGGCAATCCAAAAAGACTTGAATGGATAGAGTCTGTGCCATAGTAGTTACTTATAACGCAATAAAATGGATTGAGAGATGTTTGCAATCCTTGGAAAGCTCCAGTATTCAAGTTGATTATGTGATAGTTGATAACGATTCCAAGGATGAAACGGTAGATTTTATTGAGCGGAATTTTTCTCCAATAAAAGTGTTTCGAAGTTCTCGGAATCTTGGCTTTGGAAAGGCAAATAACGTTGGATTGAAGTGGGCGTATGCTGCAGGATATGATTACTGTTTTTTAGTCAACCAGGATGTTTACGTTGATCCAGATGTAGCTGGCGACTTAGTCCGCCTTCTTTCAAATCAGCATGTTTTTGGAGTTCTTTCACCCTTACATCTTGAAGGATCTGGTAAGGAATTGGACTACCTATTTTCCAACTACATCAAGAGTGACAAAGAGTTAAGTGAAGATTTAGCTGCTCGTAAGTTTGGAAAGAAAACTTACCCCGTCAGCTTTGTCAATGCAGCCTGTTGGATGATTTCCAAGGATACCTTACGTAAGGTGGGCATTTTCCATCCGCTGTTTTTCCACTATGGAGAGGATGACAATTATGTTCAAAGACTGCATTCAGAAGGGTTACAAATAGGAGTAGTTCCAGAAGTCTCGATTAGACATGATCGAAATCAAGAAAAGGAAAGCAATCTTAAGTCAAGTCATCAGACAAGGTTGCAACGGAAAATATTGCTAATGCTCCTGTCTCCCGGCTATCACTTGAGTTTTGCTGCATCTTACAGAGATACCATTAAACTGACCAAGGGACATTTTCAGTTTGTGAAAAAGAAATTTATGCCATGGCATTACCTGCTTTTGACTAAGCTATTCATTGTGTTTTATGTACGAATTAGGACTTCTAGTCGTGCAGATCTACTTTCTGTTGAGAGCAGGAAAACCTCAGAATTGATTGACTGAACTACTTAATTGGTGGTTGAATAATTATTTTTTCGCGGAAAGATCTTCATCCTGACCTTGTGAAAATTCGACGGAATAGACGAAAGATAGACATCTTTGCGACTTGAAGTCAGTGAAGAATGAAATCAATTTCCTTTTTACTTAAATCATCTGCTAAGCAAATAATCATTGGTTCCGTGGGAAGCTTGGTAGCTGCAGGGCTTTATTTGATGGCTCTGAGGATGGTAAACCTGCTGATTTCAGATAGTGATGCAGTGGGGCGTAACTTCCTTTTGCTTCTACTTCTAGTTGTTTCTTCTACCGTCATTTCGATTTACCTAAGTAATTACATCAGCAGGTATTACGAAACAAAGGTCCATCGCATGAGACTGAAGTATTCAGAGCAGATCTTGAGGTCCAACTTTCAGCGCATCGAATCCAATAAGTTTAAAATTGTACCAATACTTCAATCTGACATAGGGCGCTTAACCAATTTTGCACGTGCTTTCTCTAGCTTCATGGTGGCAGTATTTAAGATTTTGGCCATTTGGATTTATATGTTTTTCATCTCATGGGAGCTGGCGGTCTATACAATTGGAATCTTTGTTGTGGTGCTCACTTTTTCACTTTCCATCCTTCCACGATTTGATATGCTTGAAAGAAAGCTCACAGAATTAAGAAATACGCTTTTCCTGGGCCTTCATGGTCTATTGCACGGCTTACAGGAGCTGTCCCTGGATTCCAGTCACCGAAAAAGATACGTAAATCACACAATAGGACCGGAAAGTAAAGAAAGTGCTCACGTTGCGACAACACTTAACACACTCACTGCTTTTCAATCAAAGGTTACCGAAGCACTGATTTTGATCAGCCTAGGTCTTGCACTGTATATTTCAAAGGAACTGATCTTCTTCGATGATGCTACACTCCTGCTTTTTCTGACACTGATTTTGTTCATCCTGCCCTCTTTTGGGAATATTTCAGTTTTTTTCAAGAATCTTAAGAATGCAGAGGTAGGGCTGGAGCAGCTGAGAAAATTAGAAATTGACTATGCACGTGACTTTTATCCAATAAAGAATGAGCCACTTAAACCGGAAAGTAAGCCATTCATTGAACTAAGAGGGGTGAGTTATACCTACGAAGTAAATGATCAGCCACAGTTTTCCGTGGGTCCCGTTGATCTGGTTGTTAATCAAAATGAAGTCTTAATTATTCGTGGAGGAAATGGTAGTGGTAAGTCTACGATTGCCAAATTATTAGCAGGTCTTTATAAGCCAGATGAAGGCCAGGTGCTGTTTTGTGGTAATTCTATAACCGATGAAAATCTTATCACCTACAGAGACCTATTCACCGCATCTTTCGCCGATTCTTTCCCTTTTCAGGACCTAGGATATATTAAACATGACCGAGTGATGGAATTGGCTGAAAAGTATATCGATCTATTTGATTTGAACGGGATTGTCTCCATAAATAAGGAGATGAAATTGTCGACCAATAAACTTTCTATGGGTCAGAGAGGCAGGCTTACTTTGCTGCGAACATTAATGGAAGATAAAGCCATTTTACTCCTTGACGAATGTGTTGCTAATCAGGACCCCCAGTTTAGAAAAATGTTTTATACGGAGATCGTAGCTGATTTGAAGCAGCAAGGCAAGACCGTCATATTGATTTCTCATGATGAATCTTATTTTCATATAGCCGATAGGCTATTAAATACTGAAGCTGGGCAAATAAATGAACTTGCGATCGTATAATCTTTCTACCAGGTTAGATGTCTAACAATGCACTACTATCTGTAGGTCTGGCTACCTACCAGCGACCAGAGATGCTGAGAAATGCACTGGAATCATTGGTTCAGATTAGTATACCGAAGGATATAAAGGTGCAACTGATTCTTTGTGAGAATAGTATCGATAAGAAATCAGGCCTTCTTCTAGATGAGTTTAAGGAGCGTTTGAAAATTGATGCGCAATATGTGCAAGAGCCTAATAAAGGAATCGTTTTCGCTAGAAACAAGATTCTGCAGGTGGCCATTTCAAGCGGTGCTAACTTCTTAGCCTTTTTTGACGATGATGAACAGGTTGCACCTGATTGGATCGAATCCATGTATCGCTGCATCGTTGAAAATGAAGCTCATGTTGTTCAGGGCAGAGTCGAGCCAGTATTTCCACCCGATGAGTCTCTAAAAGAAGCAAAGAAATATTTTCCATCCTCACCCAAGGAGAGAACTGGGGCTTTGTTGAGGGAGGCCTACACTAACAACGTTTTATTTGATTTAGCATTTGTTGCGAGACGAAAATTACGATTTGATCTTCGGCTTAATGATTCAGGAGGATCTGATTCACTGTTTTTTAGCCAGCTGGCTAAAGAGGGTGCGAAAATTATTTTTTGCAACGAAGCGCTCGTTACAGAAACGGTTCCGGAAAGCAGAGCTAGTATAAAATGGTTGAGGAGAAGGATCTACAGGGAGGGATTCAATAAGAAGCGGATTGAGAAAATTATGGGCGGATCCAAAACTGGTTTTTGGGAAGCGATGAAGCAGTTGATTAACTACTTCAAATTTCGGATGCTTGAAAAGAAGAATATTTCCGATGAGAAAAAGGTGGAGTATCGCTTTGCTAGTTTGCGTTCCCTAGGTATGTTTCATTCCATCATTGGAATAAAAATCAGCTATTACGACAAGATTGATGGCTTCTGAAGAATCCTTGGAGTCGAAACCCTTACTAGTAGTTGGTTTGGGAACTTATAAGAGGCCTGGAATGCTTAGGAAGGCCTTGGTGTCCTCATCTATTCTGAAAACCCCGATGGAGACAGATGTTGTTTTCGTGGTTTGCGACAATGATGTAGAGCAAAGTGCGAAGAGCGTTTACGAGGAGGTGAAATCTAGTATTCCGTTTCCTTCAACGTACCTTAATGAGCCAAATCAGGGTATTGTGAAGATGAGAAACAAAGTCTTGGATCATGCTATTCTTCAAAATGCCAAGTACTTAGCCTTTTTCGATGATGATGAAGAGCTAACTCCTGATTGGCTAGTAAATCTCTTGGAGACGTTAAATACTTATGCAGCTACTGCTGTCGGAGGGCCTTTAGATCGGGAGATGCCCAGCACAGGGAATTTAGCAGAGGAAGTGAGAGAATTCCTCCAGTCATTTATTCCAAGAGGAAGAACAGGTGAAGAAAGGCGGTTCCTAGGTTCTGGAAACGTTTTAATTGATTTACATTTTGTAAAGAAGTTTAGCCTCAGGTTTAAAGAGGTTTTTAATTTGCTTGGCGGTGAGGATACTTTTTTCTTTAAAGAGATTGTTGATCTTGGAGGTAGCCTAGTATGGTGTCAGGAGGCAGTACTTAAAACAGAGGTAGATCCTCGTAGACTTACGGAGGAGTATGCTCTGGAACTTCAGTACAGATTTGTTCAGTACGAATATCATTCAAGAAGGCTGACCTTAGGAAAGCTAAGTGCATTGGTAAAGGCTCTTGAGCTACTATATAAGCATTCTACTACGATCATTCGAAAAAGAATGAAAGGATCTTTAAGTAGGTTTGAAGAGTTGCGTAGGAAAATGGCAATTAAAGGCCTGATTCATGCTATTTCTGGGAAAGTGCTTGAGCCTTACAAAACAACAGATGGATATTAATGTAGTTTCTGCCCAAATTCACTTATGAGTGCAATTAGTGTCTGTATAGCAATTGGGACGTACAAGAGACCTATGATGCTAAGAAGGGCTCTAGAGTCCTTAGTGGGATTGGAAATACCCAAAGATGTGAAGGCTTTCTTTGTTCTGTGCGATAACGAAGAGGAGCAATCGGGCTTTAAGGTCTTTCGGGAATTTGAGTCACGCTTTGAGTTCAGTAGTTTTTATATGCACGAACCCAGGAGAGGCCTTTCTTTTATGAGAAACGCAGTATTGAGCAAAGCAATTGAAAATGGCGCAAGCCACTTAGCATGTTTTGATGATGATCAGGAAGTATCTTCAGATTGTCTTCAAGAATTGTTTTTGTGTATGGACAATTATCAAGCGGATGTAGTCTCAGGGAAAGTAAATTACCAATGGCCAGTTACTACGAATGTCCCTGAAAATTTGAGATATTTCAGTAGATACCCTGATGAAAGGGCTACAGGAACGAAATTGAAGTTTTCTGGAACAGGAAATGTGCTCGTGAATCTTAGTTTGGTTAAAGCGCTGAACCTTCGTTTTGATAATAAGCTCAATTTTATTGGCGGTGAGGATCAGCTCTTTTTTGAAACATTGTATGATCACGGAGCTAAGATCGTCGCTTGCAGGGAGGCCGTTGTAAATGAGGAGGTGCCTGCTAGCAGGGCGAATATGACTTGGATTTACTTGAGGAATAGACGATTTGGACATACAAAGTACTACATAAAGACCGTGAAGGAAGGGAGCTTGATGGCTAGATTAAAAACATTTTTGTTTTTGCTGACAGAGTTACCCATGTGCTACCTGATTTACTTTCGATTTCCTTTTTCAGGCTTTCCTTTTAGGGTGAGGCACAAGAAACGAATAAACCAGGCAATTGGCTTTTTGGAGGCCATGCTTGGAAAAAAGCACTATGAATTCAAAAACATTCATGGGTCTTAGGTAGGATGAGCAGGCAGGTAAAGATAGCTATTGGTATTGCCACATATAATCGCCCGAAAATGCTTTCAAAAGCGCTCGACTCTTTGCGTATAATTAATCTTCCTAGCAACTCGGAGGTAATTCTAATTGTTGTTGATCAAGAGAATTCTGCCACTCGCATAGTTTCTGATCAAAAAATAAGCTTTCCATACGATTTGTTGTATTTCAATGAGCAGCATCGAGGAATCGTTTATGCTAGAAATAGAATCTTGGAAGAAGCTCTGAGCCAACGAGCGGACTATGTTGCATTCCTAGATGATGATGAGACGACTTCCACCAATTGGTTAGTGGAATTATATAAGTCCATGACTACTTTCAACGCCACCGCAGTTTATGGGACTGTATTATTTGAGCATTCGAAATCAGAAACAGAATCAGTCTCGGAAGGAAGCTTTCATGGAATGAAGCGTTTGAAGGACGGAGAGAAATTAAGCGTTGCTTATACTAATAATGTGTTGGTTGATTTGTCTTTTGTAGATAAGCAAAATCTTAGGTTTCATCCAAGGCTAAACTTAACAGGAGGTGAAGACAAGCTCTTCTTTCTACAGTTGGTGAAAAAAGGGGGCCGTATAGTTGGGTCTGCTAAAGCAATAACCACAGAAGAATTAGATGAGAGTCGTTCTTCCACCTATTGGCTAATAAAACGACTGTATAGGGTTGGCTATAACAATTACCTGATTTTTACTCTTGCTTATGGGAAGCCAAAAGGGATGTTGATGTCATTTGCTTCAATGATTTCCAATTTTTACAGTTACCTAGTCAAGCCTTTCCAGACAAGTGATCAATTGGAGATTGAGGTCTCAAGAAAGAAGCGCCTTGCTGAAATTAAAGGAACCTTTCATGCTATGCTAGGTCGCAAATACGAGGCTTATCGTGAAATCGAAGGCTATTGAAATGAAGATCTTATTTATCACCCAGATCTATCCAATCAATCCAAAAAAGCAATCACCTGATAAGCGTCTAGCACTGCATTATTACGTCAGAGAGTGGATTAAAACGCATGAAATAGAAGTGATCCGTCTGCATAACTTTCCATTTTGGTATGCTTGGATATTTCCTTTTTTAGGCTATCCCAAAAAATATGATATTGATGGTGTCCAGGTTCACAATAAGTTGGTTATAAAATATGCTTACTTAAAGAGAAATTTCTTTTTCATCAGAAGGTTTGTCCGGAATTCTTTTCATGATGTGACCATTGCCCACATTCCTGATTCTCTAATGGCTGCAGCATATCTTAAAAGAAAATTCGGTATTCCTTATGTGGCTGGAATACAAAAAACAGATTATAAGAAGTCAGGCCTTAAAGCTTCAGGCTCTATTCAACCATTTTTTAAGCATCTATTGGAAGAGGCTATGATGGTTGCCTTCTGGTCGGACTTTTTGAAAAGTGAATTTCTCCAAAGCATGCCTTCAATAGCACATAAATCCATTGACATGCCAGGAGGAATCACAGCTGATTGGCTGGGTCAAAGTTCTGGCTTTAAGAATTGGAAATCAGAGCGATGGAATTTTGCGACAGTAGCCAGATTGACTAAGCAGAAGAGGATTTCCACAATTTTAAGTGGCTTATCATTTACTCCCCATCTTCAGTCCTATCACCTAATCGGAGATGGTCCCGAAAAGAATGCACTCTTTGATCTGTCAGATCAATTAGGTCTGAAAAATCAAATCCTATTTCATGGTCATTTAGAGTCTGATCCTATTAGAGACATACTTGATCAATGTCAGGTAATGATTCTTTTGAGTACCAATGAGACCTTTGGTTTGGTGTACCTAGAGGCTATGGCCAGAGGCTGTATAGTAATTGGAACCAAAGGAGAAGGTATCGATGGTGTGATCAGACACAATGAAAATGGCTTCCTTTGTGAGTCAGATCCTGGAGCCCTAAAGAGTCTGATTGAAATCATTAAGAACTTACCTGCAGAGCGTTTGGAAGAGATTTCAAAATCTGCTGTTGCAACTGCCTTAGACTACCAGTACAAAGATCTGGCAAAGAGCTACCTATCGGAATTAGAAAAATATATCTAATGATTGAAAAGGCATTCTTAATTACAACCAAGTCAGAGCAGGAAATCAAAAAAAGGCTATCTCACATCAAAAGTGCTCTCAAGTGTGAAGACGATTTCATTGAGGTTTTAAGGAATGAGAAAAATGTACATGATCCTGTCAAAGGATGCTTTGATGCGCATATGAATGCTTACCGCAAAGTGGTCAATAATGGCTATCAAGCATGTCTAATCTTGGAAGATGATGTTTTTTTCAAAAAGTCGATAGGAGTTGATGCCCTTAACAACATGATTAAGGGCTTGTCATTTGACCTTTTTTATTTGGGTCACCGTCCAGTATACAAGCAAAAAACATGGATGAAGACTACTGAACGTCCTGGCGTAGTGCAAGTGAGAACTAATGATCGACATGCAATGATTTTGTCTGGCCAGTACGCCAAAAGGATACTTAAGCTGGAATGGACAGGAAAGAACGGGGACGTTATCCTAAGAAACAACGCTAGCCAATCCTTTGCCTTATATCCCATGAAAGCAATTCAAACTGGGGCGGTTGGATCAAAGTCTTTTAGCAATGGATTTGCAGAATTGATGAACGAGTATATTCAGTATAGTAAGACCGAGAAGCCATTTGTAGTTTTCGTCAAAAAATTGGGACTTCCTGTCTATGCATTGGTAGTGATTGCTCAGCTAATCTGGGTCAGATTAAAAGATATGTGAGCCAAAACAGCACGAGCATAACAATGGAAATGATGACTGCAGGTGCCTGACTTAAATTTCCCTTAAAACCCAGTCTTGTTCTTAAGAAGCACTCTAATTTCACTATCAACATCGTATAATCTTTGTGCCAGGTAGTTCCAGACCTTGTGGTTGAGCCAGCGTGATAAACGACGCATGAATCTGGGACCTTAGTGCTTGAACAAAACAGATCGGTGACTTCTTTTGGATCAAAACTTTTTACACCATCTACTGCTTTTGCGGTGCTTGAGACGATTTCTCTTCCGGTTGTCTTTGGGACGTAAGATTGATCCTTGGTTCCGCTCCAAGCTCGTATTTTGCTGACTGAAGCCTGAATTAGAGAAAGCAGAAAAGGAGATTTTCTAAATGGCGCAAATAGAAAATAATTAGTCATAGTATGCTTGCTCCATGGCCAAATGGGCGTACTCGGGGCGAAAAAAACTACGCTAGAATCCATTGAGAGCTCCTTAAGTAGGTTTTTGCGGGTGTAGATGTCAGTATCTGCATAGAATCCACCTTCCTGATATAAGATCATGTATCTACCTAAGTCTGCTTTCTGAATTCCTAGCAGCTCATGCCACACAGCATGTACTTCTGGAAAGTGTTTTCGAGCTAACTCCTCCAGATCCTTATCTTCCCATAGTTTGTAAGCCAGTTCAGGGTTATGTTTTTGGAGCAGTTCTTTACTCTCAAGCTGATGAGCTGATAACTCATTTGTCCTAGAGGTTTGGTGGATTTTTCTGATCAAGGCGGCCCTAGTTAGCTTTTAGAAAATCGATTTGTCCCGTCTTTTGATGGAGTTTTGACAGCACCTCGCTTGGAATTCCATTCACATGAACTCTGTTATAAATCTTCTTCATCTTTTTCCTTCTATGATCTCCTTTTCGTTTCATGAAGTGGTGAATAAATGCTTTTGATGATCTTTTGTGAAAATACGAAAGAGGCATAATTACTAAATGTTCTGCAAACTTAGGTTGCACGCAATTCCAAAAAACTCTTTGATTTCTTGGATGCTGATCATTTAAGTGAGCACAAGCACCACGTGCATCCACAAGCCATTGGTCAATTATTTCTTTCCCCTTTTTGGAATTCCTTACTACGATAAATCCGGCGTTTGGGCGATTTCTCTTGAAGGGGTTGGTTGGATTATCCTGTGGCATTAGGATATGGCAATTATCATTAACAAATTTTCCTAGGAAATCAGATAAGTCGGTATCTGGTTTGAAAATGATAGTGTCCGCGTCGATCAATAGGACGAAATCAGTTGCTTCATCACAGCTGGATAAGGCATTTTTTAGCAATTGAATCTTTGTCCAATTGATATGCATATCGTCAATCAAAGACTCCCTTTGAACACTATATGTTAGTTGATTCTTTTTGCAGAAATGAAAAATTGATGCGATACTGTAAACCGCGTAATCATCAATATTGGGAGTAACCAATTGTAGTGTATGAATCTTCAATTTGCTTTGCATTCCATATTCTGCTAAAATTAATGCTTTGTCATCTTGAAGATGGATCAATCGGTACTAGAATTTATGGGACAAAACTCTTGATAGAGGGTTCTTGCGAAACATGCAAATCTTAGAAGGATCAAAAGCTTTTATGAATGATTTAGAATCTGAGGCCTTAAGTGCCAAGGAAAGATTCTACGTGCAGGTCATGACCTTTGAGGGTGATAGTGCTGGAGAGCAGCTAATTAGCTTGATGCTCAGGAGCTCCGCCAGGAAAAAGTGTCTCCTCATTGATTGTTATTCCAAGGCGGTAATTAACGATACCTTCGTTTTCAGTATCCGGTATTTGAAAGATCCTGAGTTCCGGAAAGAAGTTACCAATACTCGGCGATTAGTTAAGCGTGCAGAATCTAATGGAATCGAAGTGGTATTTACGAACTCACTTGGTTTTCTAGGCTGGAGGTACCCATTGAGAAATCACAAAAAGATTGTGATTGTTGACAACATAAGTTATCTGGGCGGGATCAATTTCAGTGATCATAATTTTTGTTGGCATGATATGATGGTAAAACTGGATTATGAAAAGCTGTCGACGATATTGGTTAGAGACATTCATTCAACGATTAAGCAAAAGAACCAGTCAATTGTGGAGTTGATTGATAAGAATAAGCTCTATTTATTGAATGGAAGTAGGAGCCAGGAAGTGTATGAAGAGTTCTTTAGAAACTTCCGACAAGCCAAGTCAAGTATCATCATTATTTCCCCATACGTATCCAATCCTATGTTGTCTGTTCTTCGTGATCTAAGCAAAGAAGTTGAGATCACTATTTTCACACCAGAGGATAACAATAAGGGCATCTTCAAAAAGGCCTTATTATCTGCTAACACTGATAATCGATTCAAGATTATTCAGTTGCCAGGCATGACGCACATGAAAGCGATACTTATTGATGACGAGCAGTTCTTCTTTGGTAGCAGCAATTATGATCTTATCAGCTACTATTTTGAGCAAGAGGTGGTTTTCCAAATGATGGATGCTACACTGATCAACCAGTTTAAGAGTATTCTAGAAAGACTACTTGACAGTGGATCTCTAGTTACTGACAACCCAAGTAACAGTCCTCTTATCGTAAAATACTTGGAGTGGTTTTGCAAAATAGCATCACGTACTATTCTAAGGCCTCAGTAATTGTTAATTTCGCGCCAGACAAAAACGTTGAGTTTTCACCCTGACCTCCTGAAAGCTGATCGTAATTATACCGATAATTTGCTCTTGCGAATAACTAATTGCAGAAATAGAATGTAAATCAGAAGATGGGTTTATTTAGTAAACACATGGCGGAGGTAAAGGAGACTATCAAGCTGGTAGATGTTGAGGAGAAATATGATATCTACTTTAGTCGTTTTTTCGGGCTTTTTTTTGCAAAATGGGGAAAGGCGCTAAATCTTCATCCAGATCATGTGACATTGTTAAGCCTTGCAACAGGAATTTTTGGAGCCTTCTTCCTGTATTACCAAGACAACCTTATCTACGCGTCTATAGCTGGTGTTTTCATCATTCTATCTGGCGTCTTAGACAGTGCTGACGGTCAGTTAGCTCGGTTAACAAAGAAGTCTACCGAGGCTGGCCGTGTCCTGGACGGCACGGTTGACACCATTGTTTTTTTGTCATTGTATATAGCTGGCATTGCTTTTTGCCTGCAGGACTTTGACCTCACTTTCTTTGTACTATCGTTGGCATCACTATTCACACATGGGGTCAAGACTTCTATTTATGAATTCTATAAATCTGAATACTTGAGATTTGTAGGAAAAACCGAAAACGGCCATGCCCCACTTCAGCTAAATGAGGTCAAAAGAATGGGAGATAGGGCTTATCACTACATTCTTCACTTTGTTTTACTTGTTCTTACTTCAACTCAACTTACTTATGTGACTCGAAGAAGCAATACCAGAGTTAGAATGATCAAGCTTTCTGAAGATGATCCAGATGACTTTGCTGATGCATATCGATCCAAGAATATCGGTATGCTGCCCTTGTGGGCATGGGTGTGTGGGTTGAATATCCATAGGAATGGAATCGTGATATGTTCTTTGTTTGGGAGGTTTGACGTTTTCATTTATGGAAGTCTAGTTTGGTCATTGGCTGTGCTGCCTGTTAGCTATCTGCAGTGGAATAGTGATAGGAAACTCTTGCTTGAAATGGAGAGTAGATGACCTATTGACTTATAGAATAGAAAGTCACCAATTATCAAATTTCAATTAGATGATTATCTCACCGATAATTCATTAGTTTGCACTCTCAAGTTTGAATTAAGAATCATTGAACTGCATAATACTGGCAGCTGGTAGGAATACTAGGCTAGATACAGGAATTCCCAAAAGTCTTGTTACAATTAATGAGCAAAGTCTACTTGCGAGACATCTTAGAATTTTTACATCGCTAGGAGTGAAAAAATTCTGTATTGTAAGTGGATTCAGGTCGGAACGAATTTATGAGGTTGTTCCAAAGCTTATTGAGGAATTTAAGTGCGAAATAAGTGTCTTGCATAACGAAAGATTTGATCTTGAAAATGGATATTCGGTTTTTCGGGCAAAAGAATGGATAGACCAGCAGCCTAGCAGTGAGTTTTTATTGACAATGGGGGATCATGTTTTTCAGAGGTCTTTTGTTAGTGATTTCCTTAAATCTGAACGAAATGAAGACAGTGATTTATGGCTAGCTGTGGATAAGCCCGGCAAATCCAATGATCATATAGACATTGAAGATGTCACGAAGGTGTTGATCGATGAAGAAGATTTTTCTATAAGTCAGATCAG
>CAYYNA010000053.1:0-4208 GCA_964472815.1 uncultured Roseivirgaceae bacterium | reverse complement strand
GAAAGCCATTCCTGTATTCCTTTCATCCCAGCTCGCTTTCCAAGGTCGAGAAAGAGTGCCAAATCAAGCACCAAAGGTGCCGCTAAGATGGAGTCCTTACACAAAAAATCTACCTTCAGTTGCATCTTGTACCCAAGCCATCCTCTGATATCTATGTTATCCCAGCCCTCTTTATCGTCTCCTCTTGGAGGGTAGTAGTTAATTCTCACCTTGTGATAGAGGTCGCCATAGAGTTTAGGGTGTAGCTCTGGCTCAAGGACCTGCTCCAGCACTCCTAGCTTAGATACTTCCTTGGTCTTAAAATTATCAGGGTCATCTAGGACTTCTCCGTCCCTATTCCCTAATATATTAGTTGAGAACCAACCATCGATTCCCAGTGATCTTGCTTTTAGACCAGGAGCAAGAATAGTTTTCATTAAGGTTTGGCCTGTCTTAAAGTCTTTTCCTGAAATAGGGGTGCCTGTGTTTTTAGCTAGCTCAATCAGCGCATCAATATCGCAGGACAGGTTAGGAGCTCCATTGGCATATGGTACTCCCATTCTTATTGCGGCGTACGCGTAGATCATGCTCGGAGCAATATCCGGGTGATTTGTACGAAGACCTTCTTCAAATTTTTCGATTGAAGAATGCACTTCGCCTTCTTCAATGTAAATCTCAGTTGAGCCACACCAGATCATCACTACACGATTACAGCCCTTTTCTTCCTTAAATCGGCGGATATCGTCCATGACTGCTTCGGCCAGATCCATTTTTGAACCAGCTTGCTTCACGTGACTTCCTTCAAGACGTTTGACATATTGCTTGTCAAAAACCGCCTTCATTGGCTTAATTTCTTGTAATTCTGATTTCAACTCTTCGAGTAGATCTTTATCAAGAACGCTAGCATGCATGGCTGCCTCATAGGCATTGTCTTCATAAATATCCCAACCACCAAGGACTATTTCCGATAAGCCTTGAAGGGGAACAAAGTCTTTGATTAACGGATTTCGATTTTCGGTTCTTTTCCCTAGGCGGATGGTGCCCATTTGAGTTAATGAGCCTATGGGATCTGAAAGCCCTTTTCTAATGCTAAGAACACCAGCCATAAATGTGGTAGAAACGGCTCCCATCCCAGGGGTAAGGATTCCAAGTTTGCCTGATGCTGCTTCGATGGAGTTAGACATGTATTAGGTATTAGGTATAACGTGTATCTGGTAATGAAGAAAATTAAAAATAGCGTAAATCATTTGAATCGATCGTTGAACTCATCTGCATTAATATCTCCTAGGGACGCTTCAACTAAAGACCTAGGAAATGCGAAAGCAGACCAGTTGTTATGATGCGAAATCGAAATATTTCTGTTGCCAGGAATAATTATTGGCAGGTTAAGCGAGTCTGAGCCTATTGATACATCGATCTTCTTATCGGTAAAGAACCTTTCAATAGATCTTCTTGTCAGCACACTATCACTGATTTCTTTAGAATGAAAAACCTCATAATCGATAGCCGAAAGGTCTTCGGCACAAACGGCGCAAATGTAGCTTTCATTTATTTCGAAGTGCCCGTGAAAGTCCTGGCAATGAAATAAAAAACTCTTATTCTGCTGAACTATGCTTATCGGTATTTCAGTGGGGATGAAATTACTTGCTTCTCTTCTGGCCTTAAAGATCGCCTCTTTAGCAGACCAAAGGAGCCAAAACACATTTTTATGAGATATGATTAAATCGTTCTCATTTTGAATGAGCTTTAGCGATCTGTCATCTCTTTCCTTCAGCTTAGGATCTGCAAGGTCCACGATATCTATTCCTAGCTTACTCATTGAATATCCAGCTTCCTCCGAGCGAGAGAGCTAAGTTTTCCTGATTCTGTTGGTAGTATCGATTAAAATTATAACTGAATGAAAAGGAACCTATTAACGCAAAATTATCAAGTCTCTTCTGGTAATAGAGATTGCAAGTATACTCTTGATCATGTCTTTCCTTGTCCCGAACATTGACGATAAAGTAGTCTTTATTTGATTCGATTCTCTGAAATAGAACCCCAAATGACTCGTCGCTTTTCAGTAGTTCTACCAAAAGATTGTCTGAATTAGCTCCAGGTCCGATTCCGGCTCCTAGAATTTGACCGTTGTTCGTGTATCCTTGTCGATTTATCCCATGGACGTAAAATGGTGGTTCAGGACGATACAAGAATGAAGAGCTTCTGGTAAGATTACTATGCTCATACAGAATTCTTATTGACCGGTCATTCTTTAACTCAATTCCTTTTTCAAAACCGATCGTTAGTCCTCTACTATGTTCTGGTTCGATGTAGATGATTCCTGAAAAATCATTTACCGCGTACTCTACGTATGAGCGAAAATTAGCTTCTTTTAATTCCCACTCGAAGGTAAATGAGGCCAGCTGGTCAAAAGTATCATTTACGGAAAGTGTCACTTCATCTACTACACCATCATCAATAATATAGAAGGGAGAGATTAAGTCTGTGAACTCGAAAAAATCTGACTGTTTGTACAGCACCTTATTAACCCCAACTTTAAATCCTTTTAAGAAGGATGGCTGATAGGACAAGGAAAAGGAATTGAAATACCTTCTATTATTGTTATCAATTGCATCATAATAGTCTGACTCTTTCAAAAAACCATAGATCATATTGTACTCGATCTTGCCAGCGTTGAACCTACCAAGATTGAGATCAAATGGCTTAAAACCTAGCCGAATATGCGGAAAGCCACCAGCTTGACGACTCATTAGAATGGGATTGAAACGAGATGGCCCCCAGGAATAGTTTTGAGTGGAAATTGCAGTAGTAAATTTTCCCAGGTCCAACCTAATCTCACTTTGCCCTGGGTGAAGCGCAAAAAAACTACCTTCGCCGTAGCGTTGCACCCAGTCAATACCTCCATCAATTGCCAGTTGATAACCATTTTGATCGATGGAAGCAATCCTTTGCTCTACTAAGCCAAAAGGCTGATTTTGGGAGAAGTAGGCGACCGGAAAGAGCGTGACGGACAAACTACCTTTTTTCAATTGAAGTCCAAAGTGTGTTTCAACGGTGGTTCCTCTGCCTTTCCAAACTGCACCATCATTATAGGAGCGTGGGTATTGAGAGTTATAGGAGATATTGACAAAAGGATTTAGCAGGGTTATTCCATCGGCTGATGGGATAGTTATACTTTGATAGAAATTAATTATCGAGGTGTCATTTTTATCTATAGCGTCAAAATGATTACCAGGCACAGAGACCTGACTTTTCATGTGGAGCCATGAGGTGGAAAGAATTAGATATCCAAGGACGCGCAAATAGCTATTCCCCATGTGTTTTCTTATACTCTTGATATTCTCGCCCCAAGATTCCATTAAAGGTTCCTAGACCTTTGTAGAATATTCGTAAGCTGTGAATTCTCGGAATAGGGCCAAATGGAATTGAAATAACCGTAAGCACAATACCAGAAAATAGCTGAAATACACCATTAAAGAAGTAAGTAACTGCAGCTCTGCTGTACCCCATTTCCAACCTCTTCCGATTAAACTTTGAACTGGTCCTCCGGAATGCACGCATGAGAATCCACTTTTTTGTGGTTCTTGATTTTGGGAAGTATTCGTTTACAAGTCTTTCATCAAGCCAGACAATTTTTGCACCTTTATTAGTGGCCTCTGTGAAGAAAAAGGTATCAGAGCCTCCTGATAAATTGAAAGCTGTATTGAATCTAAGGCCCATTTCTTTTATCAGTTTGACCTTAAATAGACAGTTCGCTCCACTAGCGGCTCTTCGTATTGATCCTGTCTTGAAACTGTGCCATTCAAAAAACTTCCCTTTGATCATCCACTTAGGAGTATCTTCTGGCAAGACACGTTCAACGGCTCCATCTACCACATCCGCATCATATTGATTTAAGGTGTCCACCATTCTCACCAGCCATTGTTTCTCAGCGGTTTCATCATCATCCACCATTACCGCATGTGAGTAACTCCCATTCAGTGTCTTGTTTATGAATGTATTTCTTTGACTTACGGTACCTCGGACTGGGTTAATCTCATAATAGGTAGTAAAAGGGATATTGCTGATATTTCGGTCAACCGTCTCTTTCGCACTCCCAGTTTCGTCATTATCCAAAATGATTAGGCTCACGTCATAGCCTTCGGGTATTTCAACCTCACAAAACGACTTCAGCGTGTTATCCAACATTTTTGGGCGCTTGAACGTCCCCAGCCAAATGCAAATGTGAT
>CAYYNA010000052.1:0-17042 GCA_964472815.1 uncultured Roseivirgaceae bacterium | reverse complement strand
AGGTTTAATAAAGGGTACGGTTTAGAATTTTTAGGTTGAATTAAGCGTTGACAGATCGGTGAGAAAATTTTTATTCCTTCTTCTTATTTACACCTTCACAGAAGGTAATAGTCAGTCTTCGGTCTTATCAGAAGGCGACTGGTACAAAGTAGGGATTACAGAAACCGGCCTTTACAAGATCGATAGAGCAACATTGACCGCTCTAGGAGTAGGAGAAATAGCTGACCCTGCCACCATTCAGCTCTTTGGAAATGGAATCAAGGGTGAGTTACCTCAGGTAAATTCAGAAAGTAGACCTTCCGATCTACTGGAGAATGCCATATGGGTCTCTGGTGAGTCCGATGGCTCTTTTGATCAGAATGATTTTATTCTGTTCTACGGAGTTGGACCACACCAGGAAGAGTGGTCTTCAGAAGGCTTCAACTTCAATAGAAACATTTACTCGGATACCGCCTACTACTTTCTCCGGATTGGTACCGAAGCTGGAAAGCGAATTGCCTCTGTAGATAATCCTAGTCTCTCCCCCAACCAAGTAGTTCAGTCATTTGATGACCACATCGTTTTTGAAGAAGATGAAAACAATTTGCTTTCTTCTGGAAGAGCCTGGCTCGGTGACATACTATCAAGTGGAGAAACCATTAGTAACTCTTATCAAATAGAAGGTTTAAGTTCAGATATCAATTTGTCGGTCTTAGGGGTTAGTCAGTCACCAGAAAATGGAGAATTCGAAATACAAAGCGGATCGAATACCTTGGGAAGTTTTTCCATTGATGAGGTACCCTCAGGCCCAAATTCCATTTATGCGATAAAAGCACGAGATGTACTTGAAGACTTCACCATTCCACAAAGTGAAAATTTTGAAGTATCCATCAACTACCAAAGTAGTGGCACAAATGCAAGAGGATTTCTGGATCGTTATGTGCTCACTTTTCAACGTCAGCTAGGCTTGTATGGAAACGAGACTCACTTTCGCGATCAAAATGGCATTGGCGAGATTAAGGAATACAGAGTCCAGAATGCGCCTGGGGCTACTATTTGGAATGTTTCTGACCCAACGAACGCTTATGAGCAGCAGTTTGATTTAGCAGCTAATGAGGCGGTCTTCTCCAGTCAATCCTCAACTATTGAAGAATTTGTGATCTTCCAAGGAAATGATTTTCTCAGTCCTTGGGTTTTTGGCTCGGTAGGAAACCAAAACTTAAGAGCAGATGCAGCCTATGATGGGATTATAATATCTCCTCCAGAGTTTCTGAATGAAGCAAATCGACTCGCAGATTTCCACCGGCAGCATGACAATCTCTCCGTTAAGGTGGTCACGCCCAGGCAGATCTACAATGAATTTTCATCTGGAAGACAAGATGTAAGTGCTATTCGCGACTATGCAAAATATGTGTTTGAGGAAGGCTCTAGACTTAGGTATTTGCTGTTATTTGGTGACTGTTCGTATGACTACAAAAATCGAGTCCCACGAAATACCAATTTCGTACCAACTTACGAATCAAGGAATAGCTTCCATCCAGTCTTTAGCTACTCCTCAGATGACTACTTCGCATTTTTCGATGACGATGAAGGTCTTTGGGTGGAATCCTTGAATGGAGACCATACCATGGAAATTGGGGTTGGCAGGTTACCAATTAAATCAACTGAAGAGGCAAGAACTGTCGTAGACAAAATCATTTACTATTCCACAAATCCAAATACGCTTGGCAATTGGAGAAATGAAGTAGTTTATGTGGCTGATGATGCCGATGCTAATCGTCATGCTCGCGATGTGGAGGATCTTTCGCAGATTATTGACACAGCATATGCAGCCTACAACATTGGTAAAATACTATTGGATGCTTACGAACAGATAGCTGGTCCGTCCAAAGACCTTTCACCGCAGACGAATCAAGCGATAAAAACGAAGCTCAAAGACGGAGTTTTTGTACTCAATTTTTTGGGACATGGAAACGAACGTGTTTGGACTGAGGAAGAGATCTTGACAAGGTCGGATATAGATCAGTTAACCAATCGGAACAGGCTGCCAGTCATTGTTACCGCCACTTGTGAGTTTGGACGGTACGACGACCCATTCCAAGTTTCTGGCGCAGAACAACTCCTCCTTAGAGGCCAGGGCGGTGCGATTGCCTTGCTTACTACCTCACGCCCAGTGATAGCCAGTACGAACTTCAGCTTGAATGAGGCATTTCACGAAAACTTCTTTCGTAAAGTAGATGGTGAAAACCAACGACTAGGTGACATCATTCGACTCACAAAAAACAATGGTTTGGAAGGACCGATAAATCGGAATTTCACCTTGCTCGGAGATCCAATGATGCTACCTGCATTTCCTAAACTAGATATCGTTCTTGATGAATTTACGGAAGAGCTAGATACGCTCAGTGCCTTGGAAGAAATCACCCTATCTGGGATCATCGAAAATGGTGGGCAAATCCAAGAAAACTTCAATGGACTTCTTACTGCCAGCATTTTTGACGTGGCTCAGAGCTTTAAGACTAATGGGCAGGAAAGTGCGCCATTTACCTACTCTCTCAGAAGTAATGCACTATTCAGAGGAGAGGCAGAGGTCGTAAATGGTAGATTCAGCTTTTCTTTCATCGTACCAAAAAACATTTCGTATCAGTTCGAAAGAGGGAAAATCAGTCTCTATGCTTCAGATACGGATAATAACCTAGACGCAATCGGGTCCTCTAGAGAATTCCTCATCGGTGGAACTTTTGAGAATACACCAGTTGACAATGAATCGCCCCTCGTCTCGATCTATTTGAACGATGACTCTTTTGTAAATGGAGGTGTAGTTGGTAGATCCTCTCTATTCATTGCCGATATCTCTGACGAAAGTGGAATCACCACGGCGAGAAGCGGGGTAGTAGAAGGGATCACCCTTGATCTAAATGGTGAAAGCATCAACCTGAATGACTTCTATACAGCTTCTACTGCGGGATACCAGCAAGGGAAAGTCATTTATCCCATTCAGGATTTAGAAGCGGGAAGGTATTCTGCAGAGCTTAGGGTGTGGGATACACATAATAATTCTTCAATTGAAACTGTTGATTTTGTAGTCACTGACCAAACCCAGCTATTTACATTCAATGAATTAGCCTATCCAAATCCGGTACGAAAGGATCAAGAGACATTATTTTACGTCGAGCATGACCGGGAAGATGAAGACCTAAGCGTAACACTTCTCATCTACGCAAGTAACGGTGAGGTGGTAGCAAAAAAAGAAGCGGTTTTGCAAAATAGTAGTCGGACCATTGAAATACCGTGGCAAGCAACAACAGATAGCGGACAGAGGGTAAATGAGGGCATTTATTATTATCGTATCATAATTCAAAGTAATTTTGATGGCGCAATAAAAGAAATTACACAGAAGCTCGTTGTAATAGACTGAACAGCGCCAGCTATTTTAGCATACAACCAAACAACTATTAGACCTAAGAACAGCTTATCACAAAGTCTGGATTTTACTAAACGTAGAGATGAACCACTTTCCTAAGAAAATATTTGCCATCACATGTGTACTGCTCACAGTACAGAGCTTTGGGCAATCCGGATTTATTTCCGGACAAGATAGCCTCCGTAACCCTATCACAGTTGCCGTTCCTTTTATCAGCTTTGCTCCAGACAGCCGAGCTTCGGCAATGGGTGATGTGGGTGTTGCAACGAGCCCAGACGCAAACAGTGTTCACTGGAATAATGCGAAGCTTGCTTTTATTGATACTGACCTAGGATTTGCCTTCTCCTATTCGCCATGGCTAGGAAATATTGTGGATGACATGTCCCTGAATTACTTGGCCTTTTACAAAAAAATTGATCAGACTCAGACATTTGGTGCGACCTTTAGGTACTTTGATTTGGGAGAAATTGCGCTCTATGACGAGTTTGCTAACCCGAATGGGGTTGAAAATCCGAGTGAACTAGCCTTTGACGCTACTTATTCAAGAAAGCTATCTGAATTTATGGGAATTGGTGTAACAGCCAGATTCATTTGGTCAAACCTTGCAGGCAATATCACGGGAGCTCCTGATGCTAAGGCGGGCACCAGTGTAGCAGTGGACTTGGGATGGTACTATAAAAGACCTGTTGTGTTCTCTGGAAAAAATGCAGATTTATCTTTTGGAGCCCACATTTCAAACATTGGTCAAAAAATCACCTACAGTTCCGCAAGCAATGAAAACTTCATTCCTGCAAACTTGAGAATTGGGTCAGCTTTCAAAATGGATCTAGATGCCTACAATACGTTTACCATCGCATTCGATATCAACAAGCTGTTGGTGCCAACACCACCTGTCTATCAGGTAGATGAAAATGGAAACATTGTGGTAGTGAATGGAGAGCGACAAATTGCTGATGGTAAAGATCCTGACCGGCCTTTACTTTCAGGTACTTTTGGTTCATTTACTGATGCCCCTCGAGGGTTTTCTGAAGAACTAGAGGAACTTACCTACAGCATTGGTTTAGAGTACTGGTATCGTGACCTCTTCGCTGCACGTGCAGGCTACTTTTCCGAGCATGAAAACAAGGGAGATAGAAAGTACTTTACCGTAGGTGCTGGCTTCAGATACCAAGTGTTTGGTTTTGATTTTTCTTACCTCATCCCGCAGGGACAAAATCATCCGCTAGCAGACACGCTTAGATTATCACTTCTATTCAACTTGGATCAAAAAGAAGACGAAGGATAATTTACAGATAGTAAGAAAGATATTCTGGGAGAAGAGTCATTTAAACATGACTCTTCTTTCTATTTTTGGCCAAAATTTTTCGAATGCAACTATCTAAGAGAATTCAAAGCATACCTGAATCTGCAACCTTGGCCATGGCCGCAAAAGCAAGGGAAATGAAGCAAAAAGGCATTGAAGTAATAAGCCTTAGCCTTGGAGAGCCCGATTTTAAGACACCTAAGCATATTCAAGAAGGAGCAATTGAAGCCATTAATTCAGGTAAGTACTTCGCCTACCCACCGGTGAACGGGTACCTGGACCTTAGAGAAGCCATCTCGGAGAAATTTGAAAAAGACAACCAGCTCAAATATGGTCCTGATCAGATCGTCGTTTCCAATGGAGCCAAGCAATCTATTGCAAATGTCTTCATGGCCATTTTGAATCCTGGGGATGAAGTAATTGTACTTACTCCTTATTGGGTCAGCTATTCTGCAATGATTCTATTGGCAGAGGGGAAGCCCGTCTTTGTAAGTGGCACGATCGAGAATGACTTCAAGGCAACAGCCGATCAAATTGCAGAAGCAATTACGGACAAGACGAAAGCCATCATCTTTTCCTCTCCATGTAATCCAACCGGTTCAGTTTTTACAAAAGGAGAATTAGAATCAATAGCTGATGTGCTAAAGGAAAGAGAAGATATTATTGTAATCTCTGATGAGATCTATGAATTGATCAACTTCGGAGCAAAGCATGAAAGCATCGGGACATTAGATGGCATGCAAAACCGAACAGTGACAGTCAATGGATTTTCTAAGGGGTTTGCCATGACTGGCTGGAGGGTTGGTTATATTGGTGCGCCCTCCTGGATAGCCAAAGCTTCCAACAAAATGCAGGGACAATACACCTCAGGTAATTGCTCAATCGCCCAAAGGGCAGCATACACAGCCCTGACCTCTAGCAAGGAACCTACGCTAGAGATGGCAAAGGCATACGAAGAAAGAAGAGGTTTAGTACATGGACTTTTGTCAGAGGTGCCAGGTTTTTCCGTGAATATGCCTCAAGGCGCATTTTACTTCTTCCCGAATGTGAGGCATTACCTAGGAACATCTAATGCTAACGTAAAAATTGAATCAGTGAATGACCTATGCATGTATTTGCTAGAAGATGCCAATGTCTCATTAGTTACTGGAGAGGCTTTTGGTGATCCTGAGTGCTTACGTCTCTCTTATGCGGCCTCTGAAGATGATCTTAAACTAGCGATCTCTAAAATCAAGACTTCATTAGCGAAGCTTTCATGAAGACCGTAGAAGAAATATTTTCAGCATTTCAAAAGAAAAAAGTTCTCGTAATCGGCGATGTGATGATAGATTCGTACATATTCGGTACGAAGAGTAGTACAGACGATTTCCCAATAATTAACACTAAGCGCAAGGAAAAAAGACTGGGTGGTGCAGCTAACGTAGCGCTAAATATTCAAGCGCTAGGAGCTATTCCTATCCTTTGCTCAGTAGTTGGAGACGACCATGACGGACAGACATTCGAGTGGCTGCTTGACCAACAGGGAATGACGAGCAGAGGCATTATCAGAAGCCAAAACCGAAAGACCACCAATAAATTAAGGATTCTGGCAGGTTCTCAGAAGATGATCCGAGTTGATACAGAGGATACCCATCATCTTGAAGATTTAGACAGAAAATCTCTTTTAAATCACATTCGCGATTTAACTAGGGAATGCGATTTGATCATTTTCGAAGACTATGATAAAGGAACGATTAACGCTGAAATCATCTCCGAAACCATTGGAATAGCGAAAAGCCAGAATATACCAGTAGCTGCTGACCCTAGGGAGCAAAACTTCCTTAGCTATGAAGGAGTGTCCATCTTTAAACCGAGCATCACAGAACTTGAAGAATTTCTTGATCTGAAAATAAATGTCCTTAATAAAGACAGTTTGGCTGATGCCGTCTCTTTGCTGAAGGACAAGATCCACGCTGACAATTACATTATTTCCCTTGACAGTGGCGATATTTTCTATCATTCGAAAGAACTAACCGAACTACTTCCTTCTTATCAAACAGGAATCTCAGATATGTCGGGTGTTGGAAACACCATCATTAGCATTGCTGGCTTGGGTTTATCCATTGGTCTTCCAGCTAGAGTCATCGCACAGCTCTCAAACATTGCGAAAGGCATTGTTTCCAAATACACTGGTGTAGTCCCAGTCACTAAAGATCAGTTGATCAAGGAGATCCAGGACAACCAGATATTGAACTAGTTCAGTTTCAAGTAGCACATCAAAAAAGTTTACTTATAAACCTCATTTATCTTTAATTTGGTGGACCACAACAAGTCACCATGCTAAGATCATTCATTCTCACCCTAACAACGATGCTCTTTTTTAGTGGATTTTCGCAAACCGCTAAAAACGGCGTTCTCGATCTGTCCAAAGTAAATCTCAATGACAATGCGGTAACGTTAAATGGGGAATGGGAATTTTACTGGGAAGAGCTGGCTCGACCAGATACCATAGAGAATCTAAATAAAGACTATTACGAATTTCCAAAACTTTGGAATGATGGAGTTACAAAATATGGTCAAGAGCTTACGCCTCAAGGCTATGCTACTTACAAACTGAAAGTCATTCTACCTACACGTGCTCCACAGCTCGCATTGTCCATCAATGAAATGTACAGCTCCTACAAGCTATACTACAATGGATTCGAGTTTGAAAGAAACGGCATTCCCGGAAAAACCAAGGAGCTATCCGTACCAGACTGGATCTTAAGGACTCGGAATTTTTCTAAGTTTTCTGATACCGTTGAATTCGTACTGCAAGTTTCAAATTTCCATCATTCTAAGGGAGGCGCTTTAGAGCCAATTGTGCTTGGAGACAGAACCAAGCTCATGGCGAAAAGAGATTTTGATTTCAGCTATGACTTTTTGCTTAGCGGAAGTTTGATCATGGGGGGCTTGTTTTTTCTGGGCCTTTTCTTATTTGGACAACATGAAAGATCCGTGCTGTTCTTTGCACTTTTTTGCCTGACTTTCAGCTATCGTATGGTGGGAAGTGGTGAATATGCCTTTCATGCACTCTATCCAAGCATGTCTTGGGATATCCTTATTCGAGCCGAGTATTTGTCGCTCTTTATCCCCGTAGGAATTTTCACAGCTTACAGTTACTCGCTTTATCCTAAGGACAGTGAAAAATGGATACTCCTTGGGTTCTCTCTACTGTCTGGTGTGGGAGGCCTTCTGGCTATTCTTGCCCCAAGTACTTTTTTTACACAATTGATCGAGCCCTTCATGGTCTTGATCATAGCGGCCATTTTCTACATGATCTATGTTTATTGGATCGCTTACAGAAGAAACCGAACAGGTGCACAGTATGCATTTGCAAGTACAGGAATCGTATTTCTTGTGGCAGTATACTTGATGTCTGTCTACCTCACCCCTGTGCAAGAGAACACCTTCTTGACCTTTGTAGGCTTCATTCTCTTTTTCTTTTTTCAATCACTAATACTTTCATATCGATTTGCTCATTCTCTAAGAAAAGCAAAGGAAAGTGCGGAAACTGCCTCGAAGGCAAAAACAGACTTTTTGAGTACGATTTCACACGAGATCAGAACGCCGCTGAATGCGGTAGTAGGTATTTCTCATTTTCTGATGAGTGAGGATCCAAGAGAAGATCAAGTGGATAGCCTGGAATCATTGCAATTTTCAGCAGAGCACTTAACCGCACTAATCAATGATATTCTGGACTACAATAAGCTGGAATCCGGCGCAATTGAATTTGAATACACGGAGGTTAATCTTGAGAACCTAGCGGACAAAATCATCAAAGCTCATTCGGCAGTGGCTAAAGAAAAGAATGTCAGGTTATTGTGTGAATTTGATGAAGAAATTCACCCTTTGCTCTTGGGAGACTCTACTAGGATTTATCAGATTTTTAATAACCTAATAAACAACGCCCTAAAGTTTACTTCCAAGGGATATGTAAAGCTCATTGCTACTTTGATGGAAGACTCGGAAAAGACCCAAGACATTCGTTTCGAAGTAATCGATACGGGAATTGGAATTCCCCCTGAGAAACAAGGGCTAATATTTGAAAGATTCACGCAGGCTGGATCATCTACGACAAGAGAATACGGCGGTACAGGATTAGGATTGGCTATCATCAAAAGAATCCTGAATATGATAGACTCAGAAATTTACGTGGACAGTGAAGTCGGTGAAGGGACCAGATTTTGGTTTGAGCTTGGTTTCATTAAAGCGGAAATCAAAGAGGAAGATACTGTGACCCAGGAAGAGACGGAATCTAGAGCTATAGATGGGAAGAAAATACTCCTGGTTGAAGACAATCAAATGAATATCATGGTTGCCGAGAAGTTTTTGAAGAAATGGAAAATTGAAACTGAAGTAGCTTACAATGGTGCAGAGGCAGTCGCAAAGGCCGAGCACAATGTCTACGACTTGATCCTCATGGACTTGCAGATGCCCATAATGGATGGCTATCAGGCCACCAGACTCATCAGAAAATTTGATGAAAGAACTCCAATTGTTGCATTAACTGCTTCTGCTTTACTAAAAGTGCGCCAAGAAGTGATCGCTGCTGGGATGAATGATTACGTAACTAAGCCTTTTGATCCCGCCGAGCTAAAAAGAAAGATCGCACACTACATCAAGGGTGATTAAGAAGAGAGCTCCTTTACGCACTCAATGAAATACTTAACCTTATCAGGATCCGTGTCAGGATAAACACCATGACCCAAATTTGCAATATGCGGGTGTCCATCGAATTTCTCTAACATTGTTTTCACCTCTGCTCTGATCGATTCTTTAGATCCATAAAGCGCACAGGGATCAAAATTGCCTTGGAGGGTCTTGCCTTTCGCTAGCTTCTTTACCTCAGCCGGATCCATGTTCCAATCCAGACCTATGGTATTACAGTTTAGGTTTACCATCTCACCAAGTGCCCACCATGCTCCCTTTGCGAAAACTGTGATCGGCACCTCATCGATGGCATCACATATTTTTGAGATGTACTTTAGACTAAACTGGCTGTAGTGCTCCGGAGGAAGAACACCAGCCCATGAATCAAAGATCTGCAACATGTCCGCTCCCGCGTCTACCTGTCTCTTGAGATAACCGATAGTCGATTGTGTGATCATCTCCAGAAGCTCGTTTGCAAAAACCGGATCACTGTACAGCTGCCTTCTTGCTTTGGAAAAAGTTTTACTACCCCCGCCTTCTGTCATGTAAGAAAAGATAGTCCAGGGAGCTCCCGCAAAACCGATCAAAGGCACCTTACCGTTAAGCGCTCTTTTCGTGATCTTGATTGCTTCATATACATAAGAAAGGCTGTCCGGATCTGCAACCCTAATCTCCTCTAGGCCTTTTGAATCATTTATCGTCTTGGGAAAATGTGGCCCTTTCTTTTCAACCATTTCATAAGAAAGTCCCATTGCCTCTGGAATAACCAGTATATCGGAAAAAATAATCGCCGCATCTACACCTAATAAGTCCACAGGTTGCAGCGTGACTTCCGCCGCTAGTTCTGGCGTCTCTACCAACTCCTTAAAACCAGACAAACTATTCCTTACCGCTCGATATTCAGGCAGTATTCTACCCGCTTGTCTCATGAGCCACACAGGAGTTCTCTCCGTACTTTCTTGCCTAGCAGCCCTGAGAACTAAATCATTTTTTTCAGACATGGCGGCAAATTTAGGTAGCGGAATAAAACTCCCACCTTTTTTCTTCGGTTGAAATCAGTATTACAAAAAGTATCTTTGCGAGATGGCAATTCTATTTGACAGTTTCAGTTCCTGGAAGGAAGAGTGCACAAAAAAGGATATACCTTTATACCGACCAGTCTTAGAATTCGAGATTTCTCAGAAAGGAAAAGTTGAGAAGCAAATCTGGGAAGGAGTAGCAGCTGCCTACGAGGTTATGAAGGATGCCGTGCATGCGGGGCTCAACGAAGACATGAGTTCTTACTCGGGCATGATTAAAAATGGTGCTAAAAAGGTAGCAAGCTTCCCTAAATCAGTACTATCAAGCGAATTTCAAAAACTAGTAGCGCGCGCCCTGGCGGCCAAGGAAGTAAACTCCTGTATGGGTCGCGTGGTTGCAGCCCCAACTGCAGGAGCAAGTGGTATTTTGCCCGGCACCCTGATTACACTGCAGGAAATACACAAAATTGAGGATCGTCAAATCCATGAGGCCTTGCTGATTGGTGCAGGAGTAGCATTGATTTTGGAAAAAAGAGCTTCCATCGCTGGAGCAGTCGGTGGATGTCAGGCAGAAACAGGGGCTGCCGCTGCTATGGCCGCAGCGGGCATTACCTATTGCCTTGGTGGAACAGTTGATCAAGTATTCAATGCGGTGGCGATCACTATTCAGTGCATGCTAGGTTTGGTTTGCGATCCGGTGGCAGGATTGGTAGAAGTACCATGCGTGGTTAGAAATGCAAGCGCTGCTGTCATTGCTAATTCCTCCGCCCAAATTGCCATTGCAGACATTAGCCCAGTCATTCCCGTAGATGAATGTGTAATGGCAATGGGAGAAGTAGGCCAAAGCATGGAAGCTAGATACAAGGAAACAGCATTGGGAGGATTGGCCGCAACTCCTACTGGCCAAGCCATTTCAAAAAGAGTGCTAATTCAGGACATTGAAATGTTAGATGAAGATCCCGGAGGCTAGATAAAGTCCTCAATTAGCCAATAAGCGTACTTCACAACAAGTGAGAGAATAATACTTGACCCCACTGCACTTATCCACATCCATTTAAGTAGCTTTTTTTTGTTGGTCCCCAGCAAATTTGCGAGTAGTCCACCGATGGGTGGAGATAGCAACCAAGGCGTCAAGATGCACACACCTTCCAGCCCGTACTTTCTCCAGATTTTCACAAACCGGCGATTCCTTTTGGTGAAGACTTTTGGGTTTTTCCTGAAGCGCATGGCAAAATTCCGGATGTCTGTACCAAAAAAAGTGAATAGGTAGACAGTAGTCATCATACCAAGTGCAGTTAAAGGAATGATAGCTATTAAAGGCACGTCATTAGCTACTCCAAAAGCCGGCCCAAAAATGAATTTTAAACCACTTAAAAAGTAGACGGTAAAGTATTTCAGCGCGGTACCCATATTCTTCGGCTAACTTACGATACTAGGTTGAAACGATGGCTGCAAAAGGCATAATCGAATTATCTTTGTGGCCTTATAAATAACAGCTATGCTTAACATTGTTTTGTTTGGTCCCCCAGGTGCAGGAAAAGGTACGCAGAGTGAAAACATCATCAACGAACATTCGCTCATTCATATTTCTACAGGAGATCTTTTTAGAAAAAATCTTGGAGAAAATACAGAGTTAGGTAAAAAGGCCAAAAGCTACATGGACGCTGGTAATCTTGTCCCTGACGATGTTGTGATTGGCATGGTTGAAGACAAAATCAAAGAACACCTAGACGCTAATGGATTCATTTTTGATGGATTCCCCCGGACGGTAAATCAAGCTGATGCATTGGATAAGATGCTTGATGGACACAGTTTATCCATTTCAGGAATGATCGCCCTTGAGGTACCGGAAGATGAACTGAAAAGCAGAATAAAGGAGCGAGCAAAAACTTCTGGACGGGTCGACGATCAGGACGATGCAAAAATTGACAATAGGATTGCCGTCTATAACAAAGAGACCGCACCTGTTGCTGACTATTACAGAGAACAAGACAAATTTTCTGCAGTGGATGGGGTCGGATCGATCGCAGATATTTTCGAAAAAATTGAGGAGCAAATCGCTTCCTTCTAGTCCTTCTTCGTGGAGTCCAATTTCATTGACTATGTGAAGTTCTATTCCCGTTCGGGAGATGGGGGTGCAGGCTCTGTCCATTTTAGAAGGGAGAAATTCGTACCAAAAGGAGGTCCAGACGGTGGAGATGGCGGCACGGGAGGTAGTATTATTCTCAAGGGTAATAGCCAATTATGGACCCTATTGCACCTGAAATACAAGAAGCACATCAAAGCAGAAAATGGTGGACCTGGAGAAGGCGGCCAACGTTTCGGACGAAATGGTGCTGACATCATACTGGAAGTTCCCATTGGAACCATAGCTAAAGAAGCTGAATCGGGGAAAAAACTGCTGGAGATTCTTGAGGATGGTGAGGAAAGAGTCTTGCTACCAGGAGGAAAGGGGGGTCTTGGAAATGTCCATTTTAAATCGGCAACTAATCAAGCACCTCGGCATGCACAACCTGGGATTGAAGGTATTGAGGCAACCGTTATACTAGAGCTGAAAATCCTTGCGGATGTTGGACTGGTCGGTTTCCCCAACGCAGGTAAATCCACATTACTATCGGTTGTTTCAGCTGCCAAACCCGAAATAGCAGATTATCCATTTACCACATTGGTGCCAAACCTGGGTGTCGTTGCGCATAGAGACTATAAGTCCTTCGTCATGGCAGATATACCGGGTATTATTGAGGGGGCTGCTGAGGGAAAAGGCCTTGGCAATCGATTCCTCAGACATATCGAAAGGAATTCAATATTACTGTTTTTGATTCCAGCTGACTCCAATGATATTCAGAAGGAATTCTTGATTTTAATCAAAGAGCTAGAAAAACATAATCCAGAGCTGATGGATAAAGACAGACTGCTAGCTATTTCTAAATCGGATCTATTAGACCAAGAGCTGATGGATGAAATGAAGCAAGAGCTCCCCGATATTGAAACAGTATTTATCTCCAGTGTCACAAATACAGGCATCCAAGAGCTAAAAGATCGCATCTGGAAAAAACTAAACTGACAGTTTGGCATTGTTTAGCTATTGGCAAAAAAATTGACGAAAAAAAAGCGTTTGAATTGAATCACAATGAGCAAGGAAAAAGAAAATAGTCAGGAAGAAATCCAAGAAGAACTAGCACCAGAAAATGAAACTGAGACTTCAGAAGAAGAAGTAGAGGGTTCAGAAGAAACTGAAGAAGGTGATGAGGAAAATGACCTTCAAGCGGAGCTAGCAGAATCAAAAGACAAATACTTAAGGCTATATTCAGAATTTGAAAACTTTAGAAGAAGGACTTCAAAGGAAAAACTAGATCTAATATCTACCGCCAACAAAGATTTGATGAGTGAGCTACTTCCAGTCCTCGATGATTTTGAACGAGCAATGGATGCCACAGAAAAAAGTGATGACATTAAAGCAGTAAAGGAAGGAATCAGCCTTGTTCAAAGTAAACTTTCAAAAACCTTGAACAACAAGGGGTTGAAAAAAATGAAGATCAAGAAGGGTGATGATTTTGATGACGAAAAACATGAGGCAATAACGCAAATTCCCGCTGAGAAAAAACTAGAGGGAAAGATTGTGGATGTAGTAGAGGCTGGATACACCCTCGGAGAAAGTGTGGTAAGGTTTGCAAAGGTGGTAGTAGGAGCTAAGCAATAATATGGCTAAGAGAGATTATTACGAGATACTTGGTGTAGATAAGTCTGCAACAAAGGATGAAATGAAAAAGGCCTATCGAAAGATAGCCATCAAATATCATCCAGATAAGAATCCAGACGACAAAGAGGCTGAAGAAAAGTTCAAAGAGGCCGCTGAGGCATACGACGTACTAAGCGACGATGAAAAACGCCAAAGGTATGATCGATTTGGTCATGAAGGTGTAGGCGGTGCTGGCGGAGGATTCGGTGGCGGAGGTATGAACATGGACGATATCTTCTCCCAGTTCGGAGATATTTTCGGCGGAGGAAATCCGTTTGAAAGTTTCTTCGGTGGTGGCGGAGGTAGAGGCCAAAGAACACGAAAAGGGACTAACCTTCGGATCAAGTTAAAGCTCAATCTGGAAGAAGTCGCGAATGGAGTTGAGAAGAAAATCAAGGTTAATCGTCTCACCGTCGATCCCGAAACCAAATTTCAAACCTGTTCCAATTGTAATGGAACTGGTCAGGTTAGGAAAGTGATGAATACCATGCTAGGACAAATGATGAGTACTTCTACTTGTCCTGTCTGTGGTGGAAGCGGCCAAGTAGTTGAAAGCAGAGCTTCTGGTGTTGATAGTTCAGGCTTAAGGCGCCAAGAGGAGGTGATTCCCATAAAGATCCCAGCAGGCGTAACTGATGGAATGCAGTTATCCATGTCAGGAAAGGGAAATGAAGTCGCCGGTGGTATTCCTGGAGACCTACTTATTGTAGTTGAAGAGGAAGAGCATGAAATCCTCAAAAGAGACGGCAATAATGTCATCTATGATTTATATGTCAGTTTCATCGACGCTGCGCTTGGAACCTCAATTGAAGTACCGACCATAAGTGGCAAAGTCAAAATAAAAATCGATGCTGGAACCCAGAGCGGAAAAATCTTACGTCTCAGGGGCAAGGGAATAAAATCCCTCGAAGGATACGGTCAAGGAGATCAATTGGTGCACGTCAATGTATGGACTCCTAGGAAGCTTTCTACGGAAGAAAAAGAGGCACTGGAATCAATGAGAAATTCTCCAAATTTCGAACCAAGCCCAGGGAAAACAGACAAGTCCTTTTTCGAAAGAATGAAAGAATATTTCTAGCGGAAGAATTAATGTAACCTCATGGTCTTAATTACGTAACATGAGGTTATGTTGAAGTTGGCAATGACGACAGGGGTTGGCCTGTTTACGTGTTTCTGTGCATTGGCACAGTTAGACAAATTCTATACAATTAAGCAATCCTCTGATTTTGATACTGTTGATTTCTATCTCAAGGCCACAGCCACTAATTGTCTACTAAAACAAGCTTCCGAAGACAACAACCCGCTTTCCATCTACGGGAACCCCAATCTTGAAAAGATTAATCCTTCCTTTGTTAGTACTGTCCAGGAAAAGACCTGCTATGCCAGACTCAAACTAGACGAGTACAACTCTTCTGGTTTTGGAGATAGCTTCACGATGGCTGTTTCCAGAAGCGATAAAGAGAATGACTTCTGGAAAGTAAACCTTAACGATGACAAGGTTTACAAACTGAACCTGATTTATGGGTTTGGGAATGCAGATATTAACCTTACTGGTTCCGCCATCGACAAGCTTAAAATAAAGTCCGGTAGCGCAGATATCCTTGTGGGTTATGATGATGGAAATTATAATCCGATAAAGATGGATACTTTCTTTGTTAAGGCAGACTTTGGATCCATTGTAGCGAAACGCATGGAGCTTTCAAGAGCACAAAATGTAATTACAAAGATTGGTTTTGGAAATGTCCTTCTTGATTTTGATCAGAGCAATAAAGAAAGGTGTGCGGTTGACGCATCAGTTGGTGCCGGTAACCTTGAGGTCTTGCTACCAAGAGAAGGTACACCTGTAATCATTCGTATTAAGGATTCTCCCTTGTGTGCTGTTAAAATGGTAGATGGATTTGAGGAGGTAGAAAAGAACGTTTTTGTCAATATGAACTATTCAGCTTCTGCTGAGAACCTTCTCACATTCAATGTAGATGTTGCGCTTGGAATGGTTCGCTTCAAGTACGCGGATTAGCACTATTCTCGTGAGCTAAAATCCCTTCCACTAACAAGTATTGCGCTGCACAATAAGTGGACATAATGAAAAATCCTGCGTAGGGTACTGGTTCCTTAAATGCATTAACCGCCAGAACTGAATCTGACAGCACAAACAAAATGCTGCCTAAAAATGCCAATTGATAACTTCTCTCCGAGGTGTGCCCCTTTCTCATGGAAGCATTTATCATCATTACCAAAATCACAATACCATAGACAATGATAGGAACAGTGAAGTCTCCTGCAGGTAAAAGCACATAGAATAAGATCGCACCGTAAATCAAAAATGGAACGATCTTGGTCAGATTTAGCTCAGCTTTCCGATACGTGGATTTTCTAAGTACTAGAATATAAGTAACCTGAGCAATCAGAAACAGGCCTATCCCAAGTATGAAATAAGTTTCATTAGCCTGAAACATTAAGACCACATCACCTAACCATGAAAATAGTAAGGCGACACTCAAAAGAATGACTTTTAGCGTCGTATTACCAATACTACTTTTATAAACATAGAAGAGCAGCAACGGCATCAAAAGCGGTTTGGTATATCTCTCTAGATCTTCAGATGACACCAGCTGGCCAACCAAATTGGCAAGGCTTGTACCAACGTAAATCCAAAAAATAATTCGAGGCTTCACTTCCCTTTAAAGATTAGGTAAATAAAAGCTAAAAAAGCTAGTCCGCCGCACCCAGAAAATATCAAAGGGAAGTTGTCAGGATTGCCACCATAGATCTGGCCAGCTACCAAGGCACCCATTCCAATACCAATTTCTAACGCCATAAACAACGTAGAAAAACCACGCCCTCGGTACTTTTCAGGAGCCAAGTCAGCGGCCCAAGCAAAAAGAGAAGGAGAAGAAAGTCCGTACC
>CAYYNA010000051.1:0-17049 GCA_964472815.1 uncultured Roseivirgaceae bacterium | reverse complement strand
TTCATTGAGACGGAATTCAAAGAGTATTCAGACGATTTCAATATCGTGACAAACGAATTTCGAGTGGAGCAGGCAAATCAGGGATTTCTAATTTTCAGACTGATCATGGGGCTTATCGTTGGAATATCAGTGATTGTAGGTGGAATTGGAGTCATGAACGTCTTATTGATTTCGGTTAATGAACGAACTTCTGAGATAGGTGTAAGAAAAGCCGTAGGAGCCAAAAAGAAAGATATCGTCTTGCAGTTTCTTTCGGAATCATTAATCATTAGCCTGATAGGAAGCTTTCTCGGAGTAGTTCTGGGAATATTGTTTACGTTGGTAGCTGTTCCAATTGTAAAGCACTTAGCAGAAATTCCGTTTGAGGCAGCTTACACGTTAAATACCTTGGCAATTATCAGCACAGTGGCTGTCATTACCGGTGTAGTTTTCGGGACTTATCCTGCGCTGAAAGCTTCCAGGTTAGATCCGGTGGAAGCCATTAGAAGGGAGTAAGAGTTCTTCTATGCATTGAAGTAAATCTTTTCAGCCGGAGAGTGAGTTAAATAAGCGTGAACTCACCAATTAATCGACGAAAATTCTTAGGACTTGGGGCTGCAGCTGCCGCAAGCTTAGCTTTCCCGAACATTATCATAGGAAAGCCGAAAGAAAAACTAGGTATAGCCCTACTTGGCTTAGGATCTTACAGCAGAGGACAGTTGGCTCCTGCCCTACAGCTAACTAAAAACTGTCAGCTCTCGGGTATTATCACAGGAAGTCCAGACAAGATCCCCATTTGGAAAAGGCGATACAACCTACCGGATCGAAACATTTACTCGTATGAAACTATGGATGAAATCGCAAACAATGATGCGATTGATGTGATCTACATTGTTACCCCCACAGGCACACATAAAGACTTTGTCCTCAGAGCTGCTGAGACTGGTAAGCATGTTTGGTGTGAAAAACCTATGGCAATGAGCGTTTCAGAATGCCAAGAGATGATCGAAGCTTGCAAGAAAAATAATGTCAAGCTGACGTTAGGTTATCGGATGCAGCATGAGCCAAATACTCAAACAGTCAACTCTTACTCCAGAACACTCCCATTTGGCCAGATCCAAAAAATAGATGCTGCAGCAGGCTACTATGGTGGAGGTGGAACTGGTTGGAGGTTTCAAAAGCACATGGGTGGTGGCGCTCTTTATGACATGGGAGTCTATACTGTCAATGCCATGCGATATGCTACGGGGCTAGAACCAAGTGAGATTGTCTCAGCTCGTCAGTATGCAAACCGACCACACCTTTTTGAAGAGGTCGATGAAACCACGGAGTACATCATGACATTTCCAAATGGAATTAAAGCCTCGGGTAAGACTAGTGTTGGTCAAAGCATCAATCATTTAAGAGTTGATTGCGAGAGCGGCTGGTATGAATTAAGACCTATGCAGCCCTACTCTGGCGTAAGAGGTAGCAGAAGCGATGGAAAGCAAATTGACAAGTACCTGCCCAACCAGCAAGTAAAACAGATGGACGATGATGCATATTCAATTCTCAACAATGAAAAACTTCTCATTGATCCAGTTCAGGGGCTAAAAGATATCCTGGTCATTGAGGGCATTATCAAGAGTGCGAAAAGTGGACAGTCAGTGAAACTTTAAAGGAAAAGTCTGTGATCCAATTGGGTCTTTACATCTAGAAGACCGATATTCAACAATAAAAAGATAAAAATGGACTTAGGACAATTTTCTATAAGCCTTCCAGTGAAAAACATGGAAGCGAGTCTCGATTTTTACAAGAAGCTCGGGTTTTCTGTAATTGACGGAGGGCACATGAACGAAGGCTTTCCAGACTCGGATACCACAAGTTGGCGAATCCTTCAATCTGGAAACTCCGTGGTGGGACTCTTTCAAGGGATGTTTGAAGAACGAATCATGACCTTCAATCCAGAAGACGTTCGGGCCATTCAAAGTCACCTGAAATCAGAAGGAGTCTCGCTGATAAAGGAAGCAGATGAAACCACCGAAGGTCCTGAACATATCATCTTGATGGACCCTGATGGAAATCAAATCATGCTTGATCAGCATTAATTTTGTTCTTTTTCAAAACTCTTACTATGAAAAGCATCTTCAAACCTGTATTTCTTTTCAGCCTGCTTTTTCTTCTAGCATCCGACCTACTTGCGCAAGAATCCATTAAGGGAAAGTTTGAGCATGTTGTCCTCTTTTACCTAAAGAATCCGGAAAGTCAAAAAGACAAGGACAAATTGGAAAAAGGTTTACGAGATCTAATCAGAGATTCGGAGTTCATCGTTTCTGCACACTTAGGAGTCCCCGCGATGACGGATCGTGAGGTAGTGGATAACAGCTACTCGTTCAACTACACGGTAACTTTCAACTCCAAAGAAGATCAAGATAAATACCAGGTGGAGGAGGTTCACCTCGAGTTCATTAATGAATACAAAGAGCTTTGGGATAAGGTGATCATCTACGATTCGATCAACCTACTGGAATCTGATTAGGTGAATATTCTGTATTTCATCGATCTACTCGGAACTATGGTCTTTGCCATTTCCGGATCGTTATCTGGTAGGGATAAAGGCCTAGACTTTTTCGGGATTTCTGCGGTGGGACTAATCACTGCTATTGGCGGAGGTACGGTGAGAGATGTTTTGCTTGGTAGTACACCAGTGGGATGGATGCAGGATCTAGTCTACTTAGCCATGATTGCCGCAGGAATTTTCGTCTCACTACTGTTCGGCAAAACGGTTCGCAAACTGAGGAGAACATTCTTCATTTTTGATACGGTTGGTATTGCCGTCTTTACCGTTTTGGGGTTGCTAAAGGCACTCAGTTTAGGTGTCCATCCCATTATTGCCATTATCCTAGGGATGGTGTCTGCCGTTTTTGGTGGGGTGTTACGAGACGTAATCTGCAACGATATTCCCTTGATTTTTAGGAAGGAGATTTACGCTCTAACCTGTCTATGCGGCGGGATTCTATTTGTGATTTTAGACTATGCTACTTTGGATGAACCAATCAATGTTCTGCTCACCATTGGCTTCATCATGGCTTTTCGAGTGTTAGCAGTTCGTTACAAATGGCAGTTACCTGACATTTCCTAGCTAATTCCTGCTTAGGCAGTTGCTAGCGCTGAATTAGAAAGTACCGTTCAAATAAAAGCAAATCCTTTTCCTCGACTTCTTGGTTAAGTTGCCTATCCAAAAATTAACCTAGAAGTAGTATGAAAAGAGTATTAGTCTTATTGTTGGCTGTGATGTTTGTTGCTTTCAGCACCGACATTCACGCACAAAAGAAAAAGAAGAAAAAGAAAGGTGATCAGACAGAAGAGCCAGCAAAGCCCAAAAAGAAAAAGGGTGCGCTAAAAGAATATTCGGAAGTCATCACGAAGAATGCCATCTCAGACGATGGGCTGATTACCTCACATCGTGTAGGAGATGATTTTTATTTTGAGATTCCAGCAGATCTGCTAGAAAAGGAAATCCTGATCGTTTCCAGGATTGCAGGGCACGTCAAGGGGCTCAACTTTGGCGGAGCTGGAATGAAATCCAGGCCGCAGCAGGTTATTCGATTTCAGAAAAACGGGAAGAGCATTCTAATGCGTTCCGTATCCTATAATGATATCGCGGACGAGAATGATCCGATTTACACTTCAGTAAAGAACAACAACTTTGAGCCGGTCATTCAGTCATTTTCTTTGGAAACAATGAAGGCGGATTCCTCAGCATTTGTGATCAAAGTCAATGGTTTCTTCTCAAGCGATATTCCTATGATTGGAGCTTTGAGAGACTCTGAAAGAAAAAGATTCAAGGTAAAAGGTATCGATAAAACTAGGTCTTTGATCTCCCATATCAAGTCCTATCCAGAAAACGTGGAGGTCAGACATATCCTCACTTACAGAGGTGACGCACTACCTGACAATCAGCTGACTGGGACCTTATCTATAGAAATGAATCAATCAATGATTCTGCTTCCTGAAGATCCAATGGTTCCGAGATACTATGATGAGAGAGTAGGTTTTTTCTCATTCCAACAAGTGGACTACAGCGCAGATGAACAAAAAGCAGCAGCTCGAAGAATTATTACCAGGTGGAGACTTGAGCCAAGTGATTGGGACGCTTACAACAGAGGAGAACTCGTTGAGCCAGTTAAACCTATCGTCTACTATATCGATCCCGCAACACCAGAAAAATGGCGACCTTACCTGAAACAGGGTGTTGAAGACTGGTTGGTTGCTTTTGAAGCTGCAGGATTTAAAAATGCGATTATCGCCAAAGACCCGCCTAGCAAGGAAGAAGATCCAGAATGGAGCCCCGAAGATGTACGTTATTCTGTCATTCGTTACGTTGCTACGGAAATTCAAAATGCGCAGGGTCCTCACGTGCATGATCCGCGAACTGGGGAAATCTTAGAAAGTGATATCATTTGGTACCACAACGTCATGAACCTGCTTAGAAACTGGTACTTCATTCAAACTGCAGCAGTCAATCCTGATGCGCGTAAGATTAAGTTCGATGACGAGCTGATGGGTGAACTGATACGGTTTGTATCAGCACATGAGGTAGGCCATACACTTGGGTATCCGCACAACATGGGGTCTTCACCTTCATACACGGTTGCTCAGCTGAGGAGCAAAGCTTTTACCGATACGCACGGAGTAGCTCCTTCGATAATGGACTATGCAAGATTTAATTATGTAGCTCAGCCGGAAGATGGTATTACGAACTTCTTCCCTAAAGTTGGAGAATATGATTTGTGGAACACTGAATACGGATACCGGGCTATACCTAACGTCACTAGTCCAGATGATGAAGAAGAAACGCTAAACGCTTGGATAAAAGAAAGAGCCGACAATCCTCTTTACCGATACGGGAGACAGAGGAGGATCCCAGTAGATCCAACAGCACAGACAGAAGACATTGGCGATGATTCAATGATCGCCAGCGAATTAGGAATAAGAAACCTGAAGCGTATTCTGGATAAATTAATGGAATGGACTACTGAAGAAGGTGAGAATTACAGTGATCTTAGAGAGCTTTATGCGAATGTAGTCGGCCAATTCAATCGTTACACTGGACATGTGGTTTCCAATGTAGGTGGAGTGTATGAATATGCTAAAACCTCCGATCAGGAGGGAGCAATCTATACCCATGTGGAAAAGGAGAAGCAAAAGAGAGCAGTGCAGTTCTTAAATGATCAGCTGTTTGCTACACCTAATTGGTTAGTAGATGCAGAGATTTTGGGAAGGATTCAACAAGATGGCCTTGTTGAGAGAATGAGAGGAATTCAAATACGGATTGTCGGCAGACTAACACGAGAGGATATGCTGATGCGGATGATTGAAAACGAAGCACTGAATGGATCTGATGCATACTCCATCACGGAGCTTTTCGGAGATATGCGAAAAGGCGTTTGGGGAGAATTGTACAATGGAAGGAAAATCGATACGTATCGAAGAAATCTTCAAAAAGAGCATATCAACCGGTTGGGTGAATTGATGAATCTGGAAGAAGGAAAGTATGCTAATTCGGACATACCTTCGGTTGCGATGCTTTCTCTTAATCGCCTAGAAAGAGATGTAAGAAGTGGTATCGGAAGGCAAAGAGATACTATTTCGAAGGCACACCTTCAGGACATTCAAAAGAGAATAGATTCGATTTTGAATCCTAAGTAAAATCAATGATCCTGGATGAAAATCATCCAGGATCATTTTTCTATTCGTTCCTTAACACGATTGCCGGGTTGGTTCTGGCGGCTGCTCTTGCCTGAACACTTATTGTCAACAGGCAAATTCCCAATAAGAACAAGATGCTCAAAAAGATTTCAAGAAAGGATATCTCTGTCCTGTAGTATTGTTGAGCAAGGATCACCTGATCAAATAGTACGTAGCAAATAGGGGTTCCAATCAAAATTGCCAATCCTACCATTTTGACAAATCCTTTTGTGAGGTCGTATATTATGCTCAACTCTGTCGCTCCAAAGGTCTTACGAATCCCAACTTCCTTCAAACGCGTCTCGGTGACGTAGAGCGACATTCCGAAAAGACCTAGCGTACTGATGGAGATCGCAAGAAAACTAATGAAACCGAAAATTTTCATGATATCGATGAAGAAGAGATAGTACTCTCCAATTTGATCATCAAGAAACTGAGAAGACATTCGGTGGATTGGATCGATACCGTCCCAAACGGCTTCAATTTTCTCCAGCGACCTCATCAAGTTTGGTGATGCCACCTTCAGATTGGCAAACCGAAATTTCTCAGTGTTTCTGAATACGAAGCTGTGAATGGGCTCCTCCAGATTTGCATAAATGAAGTCCTTAGTCACTCCTACAATCTTGACCACTTCGCCCTCTACATGGAAGACTTCACCTAGTGCTTCACTTGGACTGCCAAGCCCGAAATTTTTAACAAAGGTCTGATTTACGATTATGGCTGATTCGCGAACGGCGTTCTCGCCAACTTCAAATCCTCTGCCCGCGATGAGCTTAATACCCATATTCTCAATATATGACTCATCTACTACCATCTGGTGAACCCAAACTGAATCATCGTTGCGCTGATCTATCAATTGAAGATTGTGCCAAGTACCAACTCCTGGGTTGTACGAGGAAAACGAAATATCCTTGATTTCAGGAAGCTTCGACCACTCCGTTTTCAGCAAATTACGATCGTTTCCCTGCAGGTTTACATTCAGGATATTTTCATTCTCAAACCCAAAATCATAGTTCAATGAATAGGTGTATTGCTTGTTCGTGATAACTACAGCCAGCACAAAAATTACGCTGAAAGTGAACTGGATTACGATCAAAGCCTTTCTAAGACTCACTCCCGAAAGAGTCTTCAAAACCTTTGCAGAGCGTAGTGCCCGCAGTGAACTCAGTCTTGCAAAAAATAAAGAAGGAGCAATTCCAGCTATTAGTCCAGTGACCAAAGAAAAAAGTAAGAACCACCCAATCAGTTGCGGTGAGAGGTTCAATTCAATCATCTCCTCGGCTCGAGGCAATATGCTGATAAATTCATTTCGTAAAAGCAGGAATAGGCTAATTCCTATGCCCAGCGAGAGTATGGACAAGACTATTGACTCTATGGTAAACTGCAGGAATACCGCCCTTCTGGTGGCGCCATTTAATTTTCTAACCCCTACTTCACGCGCTCTACGCAGCGATCTTGCCATGGACAAATTGGTATAGTTGAAAATGGCTGACAAGAGGATTGCTCCCGCAATCACGCAAAGGATAATGATCGGAAGAAAGATCATTTTAGGGCCAATGGAATCACTCAAATCTGGTCCAGGAATAATTTGATTGATCGGCTGAAGATCGAACGTGGCACGGAATTCCTCTGGATCTTCATAGTACTTCGGTGCACTAAATTCCAGCCAAGTCATCACATTCAACTTTTCTTGATTTTCAGGGATGTATACATAATTGTAATACCTGTCCAAATGATCCCAATGATCGTGCTCCGCAACAATTCTGTTTTGCTTCTCTAACAGATGAACCGTGCTAAGGGAAACTATCGCTTCGAACTGGATATGCGAATATCGAGGAGGATCAGCAACAACTCCAGCGACTAAAAAAGTCCCCAGCCCCTCAATCTCTACACTTTCACCCATTGGGTTTTTGTCTTCAAAAGTCTTCTTTACAAAGCTCTCGGAAAGCAAAATATTGTAGGGGTCTTTCAATACATCAGGACGTCCGGAAATCAGATTGAAAGACAGAAAATCAAAGAATGACTCATCCGCATAGATTCCTTTTATGTAGAGATTCTTATCGTTTGCAGAAATGGGTCCTTGCATCCTTCTACCAAGATTAGTCACTTGGATACCTGAAATAGCTGTCCTCATTTCGTCACCCAAATACAGCGGCGAAGTAGCCTCTCTATCCATCGGTCTGGATTGATGGTAAGGTGTTGAAATCACTCGGTAGATCTCCCCTTTTCGCTCATGGAATTCATCAAACTTTAGCAGATCATTGATCATGCCAATCACTAAAAGCCCACTGGACATTGCCACTGACAAGCTGAAGATATTAATGAAAGAAAAAAGCTTGTGTCGCTTCAGGTTTCTAAACGAAATAGTGAAATAGTTTGCCAATAAAGCTGTCTCATAGGTAGCAATTGCATGCGGTTTTCGCACCACAGCCGGTCGTATCATTTTCAAGACTTCTTTCCAGTAAATGCGATTAGCTCTGCTCTTGCCAAATTTCACCCGATTTTTGAGGAAGGATTCTTCTAGGTCCCCCGCCAGTTCCTCAAAGAGCTGATCCTTGCAGAACCACCTCAACAGACGAAAAGCAACTTTAGGTACTTTAGGACTATTCATGAAGCATTCAATTTTGGTATGACACTCCAGATATTTTCTCTGAGCTCTTTAGCCTCCTTCAATGTTTCTAACCCTTGATTAGACACTTGATAGAATCTTTTTCTCCTCCCACCCCTTTCAGCAGTGGGCTCTCCGTAGCTCGAGGAGATAAACCCCTTTTCTTCCAAGCGACTAAGGGCAGTTTGCAAAGCACCCCTACTAATGCTCCTTTTCATCCGGTCATTCAGCTCCTCCTGTATGCTTACTCCATATGCTTTATCGTCTAGGATAAGTATGGAAAGCATGACCAGTTCCTGAAATTCGCCAAGGTTAGTTCCTTTCATAATTTTATATGTTACTTAAATGGATACGAAATGCATTTCAATATGTTACTTAAATGGATAAAATATTAAATTGGTGAGGTCTGATGTTTTTGATAAATTGGTTACTATGAGAAAAATATTAAGTCTGCTACTTATTTCCTTTGCGACTCTTGCGCTATCCCAAGAAGTAACCACTTTTGTTTTGGTCCGGCATGCCGAAAAAGCCGATGATGGAACCAAAGATCCACCGTTGACAGCTGAGGGTACCGAAAGAGCGGAAAGAATCAGCGACTTGCTAAAAAACCAGACTGTAACTGCTCTTTATTCAACACCATACAAAAGAACAAGAGAGACACTTGCATTTGTAGCAAAAGAAAAGAGCCTCGAAATCAAGGAATATGATCCCTTTTCAAAGGATGAATGGCTTGAGGGGCTGCTGCAAGAGCATACCGGAGGGACTATCCTGATATCTGGACACTCTAATACCATACCGATTTTGGCAAATGCCCTACTGGGAAAAGATGTTTTTTCACAATTTGATGATACCGATTATTCCAATCTTATCATCGTTACCACAGAGGAAATTGGTAAAGGAAAATTGGTGAGATTGACCTTTTGATTTGGAGAACATTTCAGGGTATTTTACGTTTGTTGTTATAACAACATTAATGATACCCCGTCATGAAAAAGCTTCAATTAATGGGAGCACTGCTCCTATCATCTACGATCGTTATGGCTCAAACTTCCGATAAGAAAGGGCCTGCTTACAAGAATCAAAAGCCCTGGGAAGATGATTCTCCAAAGTCCGAAATAGTTACATCTAAGTCTGAGGAACTAAAAGGTCCAGCTTATAAAAACCGAAAGCCTTGGGCGGAAGCAACTTTAAGCGAATCCAAGATTACAGCCAGGAAGAGAAAACTAAAGGGGCCTAAAGCCAAGAACAGTAAACCTTGGGATTGAGCCTTCTTAGTACAGCTCGTATTTACTGAAATCGCATTCCAGCTTACCATTATATAGCGTAATCCGATTAGAATCTTTAAGCCCTATTTGTTTTAGGGCTTTTTTATTTGAGCTGATAAGCCAAGCATCATAACCGGCGAAGTTTTGCTTAAATGCATCGCCCATTGTTTGGTAAAAGTCGAGGATGTCATCTCCTATTCGCTCTCCATAAGGAGGATTTGTAACAACTAGCCCTTTTTCATTAATCGGTTTGAACTCTCTGAAATCCATGGTCTTGATTCTTACTTCCCTTCTCAACCCAATTTTTCCTAATGACTTTCTTGCTAGCTGAACCGCATTCTCATCGATATCAATCCCTGTAATGTCCATTTGAGGCTTTCGGACTTTTGCCTGCTCCTCAGACAAGACATTATTAAATAATATCGGGCTATACTCTGGCCAGGTTCTAAAACCAAATTCCTTTCGTTTGATATTAGGCCCCATATTCATGGCCATCATGGCTGCCTCTACCAAAATGGTCCCGCTACCACACATCGGATCGACCAATGGCATCTTTTTGTCCCAACCTGAAAGAGTCAGCATTCCGGCAGCTAATACCTCATTCATAGGTGCTCTGTGTCCATCCTCTCGGTAACCTCTCTGATTCAGTGCTGCTCCTGAACTGTCCATTGACATGGTAAAAAAATCATTGGCACAGTGTAGATTAAACTGAACATCTGGATTGTCAGTACTAATCGACGGCCTTCTGCGATACTTGCTTCTAAATTGATCCACCATCGCATCCTTTGCCTTGTAACCCACAAACTTTGAATGAGTGAAGATTTCGGAAAACACAACTGGGTCAATGGCAAATGTCTGATCAACATCCAAGAAGAGTGACCAATCAAACTCCATCATTTTGTCGTACAGCTGCTGCTCATTTTTGGCATGAAATGTATAAATCGGAACCATGATCTTCATGGCAGTCCGTAAAGACAAGTTGGCTCTGTAGAGAAAAGCAGGGTTTCCTTCACATTTTACCCCGCGAGTGATCTTTTCAATTTTCTCACCTCCAAGTTCCTTGACCTCAGCAGCCAAAATATCTTCAAAGCCAAATAGTGTCTTTATGGTAATCTTCATGAAGTAGCAAAGATATAGTCCTTCATTTCGATCTGATCATCCATCAACACTGGGATTCTATTAACATCGGTGAAAAATCCAGCAGACAGAATAATGGCACACTTAGTTGATATTTATTTCATAATTTTAGTTTACCTAACTGAAAGACTTATCACTGCCTATGAAAAAACTGTTACTCAGTTTCTTCACGCTCTTTTTTATCTTATTTACTCTTCAAGGACAACTTGAAAAAATCAATAAGGCCCTAACGATCAAGTATCCGAAGGTGAGCTTCGATGGGAGCAAGATGATTTTTATTGCAAACATTTATGGCAGCTACCAGCCATTTGTTTCAGATTATGATCCAGACTCTGCAATCTGGAAGACCCCTTACCCAATACTAAAAGATGTGCTAGAAGGGTTTGAAATTAAAGACCCTCAATTCAACCACGATAATACCAAGATATATTTCGCTGGTAAAACGGCGGAAAAGCCTGATTTTGACATTTATTTTTCTGAATTAAAAGATGGAGCATGGACCGTGCCCGACCTCCTGCCTATAGATATTCACAGCGGCCAAGATGAATTAGGACCTGCGCTTTCTGCTAATGAAAAGAAAATGCTTTTTATCAGACCCTTACCTCCCGAGGAAAAAAGCGATGAGCACTGTGGTCAACTGTACTACACGGAGTTTACTGAGGCGGGCGAATGGTCAGAGCCAGAGCTTTTGCCTCCATCATACAATACTGGCTGTATTTGCTCACCCTACTATTCTAAAGACAACCAGACATTCTATTATGCTTCTTTTGAGGAAATTAGTGATAGTCAGGGCAAGCGAATTGCAAAAAATCAATTTTCAATCATGTGGGCTCGAATCGACGGATGGTTTCGCTATAAGCCCAAGGCGATAACGAGCATTATAGATAAGCAGGACTTAGCTTATCCATCGTTTGCAAATGATAGCATACTATATTTCGGTGCTGGAGTATATAGTAAAGGAGAGAATAAAATTGAGTCAACTGTTCGTTCTTATACTATAGAAAGTGAGTTTCGAACATCCAGCATGACACTATTAAGTGGTTATGTGAAGAATGAAAATCAAGAGCCTCTATCTGCTTCTATCCAAATAATCGATCCTTACACCACGAAAGTTTACCAGAAAGTCACTTCTAATTCAGAAGGGTACTACCAGTCATTCGTTCCTGCAAATGGTCAGTTCTCACTACTTGCTTCCAAAAGTGGGTTTTCTGCCCAATCCAAATTAGTGGTGACCGAAAAGACAGCCTTGATGAATGACTTTGAGCTATTCCCTGAAGTGGAAGTAACCTTCAATGTATTTGACCAGGAGTTTTACTTTCCTGTTGATAACATTAGCATTAACCTGTCGGATGCCGATTTTAATCCCTTAATGGAAATTGAGCTTGAAAGAGGTGAGCGCACAAATCTCAAACTCGGCAAGGAACTAAACATCATCTTTCAGTCTGAAAATTACTTCCCTGACACGCTAAATCTGCCCTTTGGGGAAGAGGTGATTTATGATTTCTTCTCCTTTGATATCGAATTAGTCAGGAAGCTAAAAGATGTCGATCTAGCCTTCACCGATAGCGAGGGCAATAATCTTGCTTTAGAGGTAACTGTCTTCAATGTTACCAGAAATGAAAAAACAAAACGTAAGGTGAAGGACGGCAAAATAAACTTATCGCTTCGTGATGGTGAGGTATATGAGATAAGTACTTCAGCTGAGGGCTATAGCTACTACTCTGAACAGTTAGATTTATCTGATAAAAAGACACAAGTAGCCATTCAAGCTGAGCTAAAGTCGGTCAAGAATACTTCTCTCGTGCTGAACAACATCATTTTTGCTAAAAACTCATACGAGCTAAATGCCGAATCATATGACGAGCTTAACAAGTTAGTGGACTATCTAGCTGAGAATGATCAATATAGAGTAGAGGTGTCAGCGCACACGGATGATGCTGGTGGTGAGACGTATAACCTGAAATTATCAAATCTTAGGGCAAACTCAGTACTGGAATACCTTCAAGACCATTCTGTCTCAAAAGATAGACTTGTCTCCAAAGGTTATGGTGAGTCTCAGCCTATTTTCCCGAACGACACAGACGAAAATAGGGCAAAAAACAGAAGGGTTGCATTTAAGATTCTAACCGACTAAACCATGAAAGCAATTATTACTGTTTTCCTCCTTTTTGGCTCAGTGATCGGATTTACTCAAATAAGTGAGTTCAAGAAAATTGTTTCCGAGAAGGATCAAGTGGACAAAGAACTTTACTTTAAAAATCTACAAGAATTCAAAGAGGAATATGTCAAGTTTGCAGCAGCATATTTCCAACTTGGAAATATTGAGCTTGATATCTTCTCCAACCTTGATCCGATCACAGAGCGCTTGGAATCTCGCCAGCGAATCATAAATGTAAAGGTCAACTATTCTCTTGCCAAAAACTTTTTGGACCCAAAGGAAATTGGTCGCTTCCCAGAATGGTACGACTTAGAGGATATCAAAGACAAAGATTCGCTCATCTCTCTTGGACAGGACAAGCTGGATGTTGCTTACTCAAACACTGAAACTTATATTAAAGAATATGAGAAACTGATCCTCAATTACGACAAAGCAGTTGCATATTATCTGGATGCCAGAGAACGATTCATTGAAATAAATAATAGCGCAGAAAGTCTAAGACAATTGTTTTTGGAAGCGGACGAGGAATTAAAAGATAAAGTTAAAGAAGTGGGAAATAGCTTTGACTCCTGCCAGTTCCACCTCAGTATCTATAAAGATACCTATCAACTGATGCCGTATCATGAAAAGCGTGAAGTGAATGTCAAGCTGCGCGAAATCGATCACTTCCGTATGAATGGCATCACTCCGGTTAATTTTCTCGCTGATGATATTTCCCTGTGGGATTACGGATCATGGTCTAAAAGATTCTTAGATCTTCTGAAAGAAGAAGTAGATGGATTGCAAGAAGAAATAGTCTCCGCCTATAATCAATTCTCAACGTCGAATGAGCAGATGATTTTTGGCGATAAATGCATGCAGGTAGCACTTGATGACCTCAAAATTCAGAGAATCATTAACCTTATCAGCAAGTATGATAATGAATCTGCACTTGCAGATATTTTCCGCTATGTGATCGCCAAATTGGAGTACGGAAACCAATACATTTATGAGCGGAGCTGCAATGCTTATAGCACTTCGATCACCGACGATCTTATTTCCAGAAAAGCACGCGTTTATCAAAGTCTATTTCAAAAATTGCTGATAGCTGATAGTCTAAATGCAAGTATTCGCTCTTCTGAGGAAAATGAGGCCACCTTTATGTGGTTTTTTGATAGGATGCTCGAGGGGCCAGGCGGATCTTCAAGATTTGCAGAAAATCAGGCCATAGAAAATACAAACTCATTCGAGCAGATGATTCGTGAATTAAATGTGAATAGAAAAAATCAGTATTTTCTTTCAGATAGTTCGAGTGATGAATCCTATGAGAATCAGGAGGGGTTATTGGTGCTTTCCGAAGACAGTATCATTGAAAAAACATGGCTCCAAAAAAAACTACCGATCAATGACAGCTTGGTCTTACTGCTTGTAGAAGAAAATGAAAAACAAAAGCTAGTGGGAGCAAATCCGATTGAATTGGATTTTGAACGCTTATGGGAAATAGCCCCGACAAAAAATAGGGAAATAAACTTCTTTAAAAATGTTGGAGATAGTTCATTTATAGTAGGTGGGACCAAGGGAGAAACATGGATGGGTCTGTATACTACTTCAGGCACTGAAAACCTTAATTTGTCACTTTCTAAAACCGATTCCATTGTTGACGCACGGTATAATCAACTGCTTGGTAAAGTGGAGGTTCTTCAGGCGAAAGACAGTACTTGTATAATCTCAACTCATTTAACTACCGGAAAGAAACTAAACGAAATTGCCGTTAAATTATCAGGCGCCTTTGCCGGATCATTGAACCAAGGTGAATCTACTTTCATCTACTCGCTTGATAAAAGCAGGAGTATACTACATAGTCAAGAAATAAACTCGGATGGAGAAATCACTAACGAGATAGCTTATCAATTTCAGAATATCCTTGTTGATCCTTTCATTATCAAAAATGACAATCAGTTAATCACAGTTATTGCCAAAGACAAGGATGATGAGGAAGGTTTGATCTACGCACTTTTGAATTACGATGGAGAAGTTAGGTATGAAAAAGCTCTTTAGTCTAGCAGCACATATCGTACTTTTCAATATCCTAGCTCAGGATCAAATCTCTTTTAAGCGAGAAGTTTCACAAATTGATTCTCTATTAATTATTGAAGCCTTTGAGCTTGCGGATGAGAAACTAATTTCTCTGCAAACATCAGTGGAAAACACCTCGCTGGGTGCTGAAGATACCGTAAGGCTCTATTTCACCAGCAAGCTGGCATACATTGCCGGTAAGTTGGGTGATTGTGCTCATATCATCAAACGAAGCAAAGATGATGTCTCTTTGCGCAAGGAAATATATGGGATTGGAGATCCGCTGACATTGTCCGCAAATCGAAACTTGGGTGTGTATTACCTGAACTGTGACTCTCTGGAACAGGCACAAAACATTTTGAAAGAAACCTTGGATACGCATCAACAAGAAATAGGCGTACCGGACGAGCTATATGCAAGGACCCTGGATGACTTAGCATTCCTAGAAGGAAAGCTCGGAAATATTGAGCAAGCCATTAGCTACTATGAAGAGTTGCTAGCTCTATTGGGAGAAAATCACGGTTCCTTTTACCTATACGTGATAGAAAACTACAGTTCTTTTCTTATTTCTAACGAAATGTATGAAGAAGCAGCTCCGTTCTTCGAAGGCCTTAAAAAGGCGATGAAAGAGAAAGCAGAGTATCCAACATTTCTAAAAGACTATTACAATTTGTTTGTAAATCTTAGTGATTTCTTAAAAGCTTTGGAGTCATCTTCATTACTAGTAGACTGGTGCAGCAAAAACAGCGCTCAATGCGAAGAATTAAATATTTCAGAGAAAGAATTCACGCTCAATTGCGGAAGGTTAGCCACCTTGCTATTCAAGTATGAGCAGGCGGAAGAATACTACAAATCTGCAGAGCTCTCATATAGAAATGCTACCGAATACCCGCAATTACTATTAGAGCAAGCAGATCTTTATGGAACCACTTCAAAGAGATTTGAACAGCTGAATAGCCTCAGCAAAGTCATCTCTTACCATCGATCCACGTTTACCACAGATAGCAGCACCTACGATAATGCGGTTTTCAAATTAGGAGGCTTATATGCTATGCTTGGAAGATTCGATCAAGCCAATGATTTATTTGAAAATTACATGGGAGATCTTGAAGGGAACCCAAATACTGAGCCAGCGAAGCTTGCGGCAGCTTATCAATCACTTGGGAATCAGAGATTACTTCTTCAAGACTTCAAAGAAGCAGATAATTATCTTTCAAAGGCGAAATCCGTTCTCGAAGAGAACAATCAAAAAAACACCGTTCCCTATGCCTCTTTATTGAACAGCTATGGTGCGTTGTATGAAACCCTAGCAAACTACGTTCAAGCGGAACGTTATTATCGGTCTGCATTAGAAATTGTCGCAGACGATAATGGGACTTTAAGAACAGCTCTTGCTTCTAATTTGGCAAACATCCTTATCAGGGTCGATCCTAAGAATCCCTCAATTGGCGACTACTTAACGAACGCCATAAACTGGCAGCAAAGTAGTTCAGGGAATAACCACCCACAACTAGCCAATCTTTTTGCAAATAGAGGATTGTATTTTCTAAAGCTGGATTCGTTGAATCTGGCCTTGTCAGACCTGAAGCAATCTTGCCAGATATTTGAAGATGTCGTAAGCGAGGATCATCCGCAATACCTCTCAGCCAGATCCAACCTGGGTCTATTATATGATGTACTAGAGGAAAATGAACTGGCAGAATCTACCCTAAACACCACCACATCCCTGTATGAGAAGTACTATAGTAAAGCAAATCCAGGATATATCAGGGCACTAAATAATCTTGCCAATCATTATGCAAGGACCGGAGAGTATTCAAAAGCAGAGCCCTTATATGTGGAATTATCGAAGGTTCAAATCAGTGAAATCACCAATTCTTTCACTTACCTATCGGAATCCGAAAAGAAGATTTTCGTACTAGAAAAGCAGAAGCTGCTTAACAATTTCAAAAACTATATCGTAGCTAGATCACTCAAAGAGGAAGGTGCTATTGACCGAGAAGTCATCGAAAAATGGTATAATCTGGAATTGAGTACCAAGGGGATTTTATTGAACTCAACTAAAAAAGTTAGAGAGAATATTTTCAACAGTGGTGACGAAGAATTGATTGAATTAT
>CAYYNA010000050.1:7953-17578 GCA_964472815.1 uncultured Roseivirgaceae bacterium | reverse complement strand
GACGTGGGGTATTGGCAGCTCATTTTTGACTGAAAACTTTCTTGTAAATGGGCTTACGGTAAAGGAACTGCCCATACAGGAGCGGGTACATGATTAGGTCCGTCAAAAGTGTCCCGGTAGAGTAAGTGATATCATCAATAATTTTTGATCCAATGCTTTCAGATTTCACTCCATGGTGATGGCGCCATTTGGACAGAAAAAAGGGAAGCTTGGTTCCCTGATCTACAAAATACCAGCTTCCATTCTCTTCCTTGTCTTCCGTAATATCGCTGATCCAGGTCTGCTTAAACAGGATGAAATTCAAAATGATAACCACTTGGTCGCCGGTTTTGCAGCCATCAAATTTCTCAAGTTTGACCGGCGGGAAAGGAGGATTAAGCTTCAAGAACAGCTCATCTGTGAAACCAGCTTTGACCTCATTTAGGCTTGCTTGTACTTTCGTTTCAATCTTAATTCTCATCATTTCAAGAAACTAGGATGGACATTAGAAGTTCAAAAAATGACTAACTATTTGTTCCGTATCCAACTATTTTTGCGCATCAAATTTGAATCATGGAGGAAGCTAAAAAATCATTGAATTTTATTGAACAGATGATCGAAAAGGATCTAAAAGAGGCGAAGCATCAATCAGTGATTACACGTTTTCCTCCTGAACCAAATGGCTACTTGCACATCGGTCATGCTAAGTCCATCTGTCTCAATTTCGGACTAGCTGAAAAGTATGGAGGTAAGTGCAACCTCCGGTTTGATGATACCAACCCTGAAAAAGAAGAAACAGAATACGTTGATTCGATTAAGGAAAATGTGAAGTGGCTAGGGTATGATTGGGAAGATCGCGAGTATTACGCTTCTGATTATTTTGATGAGCTCTATGAATACGCCATTAGACTTATCAAAAAGGGGTCTGCATATGTGGATGACCTCCCAGCAGAGGAGTTCAATAAATTGAAAGGAACTCCCACTCAGCCAGGAAGCCCAAGTCCTTTTAGAGATCGACCTGCTGAGGAAAGCCTGGACCTCTTTGTCCGAATGAAGAATGGGGAGTTTAAGGAAGGTGAGCGAGTACTCAGAGCTAAAATCGATTTGAGCTCTCCGAATATGCATATGAGGGATCCGATTCTTTACCGAATTAAGCACATTCCTCATCATCGAACAGGTGACAAATGGTGTATCTACCCTACGTATGATATGGCACACGGCCAATCAGACTCACTTGAAAATATTACACATTCGTTGTGCACGCTGGAATTTGAAGTGCACCGACCCTTGTATGAATGGCTGATTAAAGAATTGGAGATCTATCCATCAGAACAGACAGAATTTGCTAGACTCAATCTCAGCTACACCATCGTCAGTAAGAGAAGTCTTCGTGAATTGGTTGAAGAAGGTCACGTGAATGGTTGGGATGACCCCAGGATGCCGACTATCTCAGGTATTAAACGACGGGGGTTCACTCCAGAGGCGATTCGAAAATTTGCGGATACCATTGGAGTAGCCAAGCGAAATGGACTAACCGACGTGGCTGTCCTAGAGCATGCGGTTCGAGAGGATTTGAATAAGAAATCTAATCGTGTTTTTGGGATTCTGAATCCTTTGAAAGTGGTGATCACGAACTGGCCGGAAGATCAAACGGAGATGCTACCTGCCGTAAATAATCCGGAGGATGAATCCGCAGGAACTCGTGAAATGCCGTTTACAAGAGAGATATATGTCGATCAAGCGGACTTTCTAGAGGATCCGCCGAGTCCAAAGAAATGGTATCGATTAGGACCAGACCGAGAAGTTCGTCTGAAGTTTGCCTATATCATTAAGTGCACGGGCTACAAGAAAACAGATGATGGGACGATTGAGGAGCTTTATGCCGAGTATTTCCCAGACACCAAAAGTGGTCAAGATACCAGTGGCAAGAAGGTGAAGGGAACGTTGGGTTGGGTTTCTGTACCGAATGCGCTGAATGCAGAAATAAGAATGTACGATCGTCTCTTTCAGACAGAGAACATGGGCGCCATTGACGATGATTTCAAAAACCATCTAAACCCGGATTCGCTGGAGATCAATGAAAAAGCGGTCCTTGAGCCGTCCTTGAAAGATGCTAAAGTGGGAGACCAAATGCAGTTCGAGCGGATCGGATATTTCCGTGTAGATGAGGACTCGACTTCCGAAAACCTAGTTTTCAATCGAACGATCACACTTAGAGATAATTGGGCCAAGAAGTGATCAGGGTATCAGAGCTTTTTATTTATCCAGTTAAGTCGCTTCCTGGCATTAGTGTTTCTGAGGCGGAAGTTTTGGAGCGAGGTTTCAGGTACGATCGCAGATGGATGATCGTCGATGAGGAAAATAATTGTGTGACGCAAAGAACGCACCCGCAGCTGTCTCAAATTAAGATTTCAATTGTTGACGAGCAGGTTCAGCTTGTTGCGAATGGTCAGGAGCTTGGGTTGAATCCTTCAAAATCTCAGCTATCCGTCACCATCTGGGATGATCAGGTGGAAGCGTTTGAAGGGAATGATCTTCAAAACGAATGGATCAGTGATTTTCTTGGAGCGTCCTGCAAGTTGGTTTTTATGCCTGAAGGTGGGAAACGGGCGGTAAATCCGGATCGAGCAAAGAACCAAGAAAACGTGAGTTTTGCTGATGGATATCCTTACCTGGTCATCAGTGAGGAATCATTGGCGGACTTAAATGATCGGATGGCAGCCCCTCTACCAATGAATCGCTTTCGACCCAACATCGTGGTATCTGGAGGTGAGCCTTACGCAGAAGACCAATGGCGAGAAATGAGAATAGGAGAGGTTTCCTTTTACGGAACTCACCCATGCAAGCGTTGCGTTTTTACAACCATTGATCAGGAGACAATGCAGAAGGGCGCTGAGCCCTTAAAGACCTTAGCCACCTATAGAAAAGAAGGAAGTAATGTGGTCTTTGGCTTAAACGCCTTAGCTTCATCAAGAGGTACAGTAAGAGTTGGGGACCAGCTTAAGCTAGTTTAATCCTCCCTCACGCTCCAGACTTCATACATGGGATCGCCTTTGCTGCTTTTCCCGGAATGGTGCCATTTGCCCTCCTTGATCTCGTAGTTGAACTCCAAACTTGCGCCTACTCGGTTGTCATCTCTGGAAAAGAACTCGATGTTTTCAGTGTATTTACCATCAATGGTAGTGTAGGTACCACCACCTGTGCCCATGAATTGTTTGGTCTCTGTATTGTAAGCGATCCATTGAAAGCGGCTGCCAGAGAGGATCTTCATGGTTTTTCTTGGTCGGTCAGTAGACCGCTCACGGATTTCTCCGTCTCTCATTCTACCAGAGATCAACCAAGCACCTGCTAGGTCGCCCGGTTCCCCACTGTCCAATCGGGTAGCCCATTCCTCTTGACCAACAATCCTCATTTTGTCCGGGCCATCTAATTCTATCTCAAAGGAGACTGTTTGCCCTACTCTTTCTGGCCTCTTGGAGTCAAATTCTACTACCTCCGTCATGGTGCTTCCTTCAAGCTTCCAAGAGCCACCATTGGTTTCAGAGAAGGCACCAGTCTCGGCATCATACCAAGTGGCTGCTTGATAATCCTCCGAGAAGATCACTACTCCTTTTAGGTCCTTTCCGTCGATTGTCTGATTCCAGGTCCACGCTCCCACCGGGTTTTGAGCTGAGATGCTGAGCGTTAGTAATATCAGTAAGATTGCGATTGTGTTTTTCATCTTTTTCCAGGGTTATAGGTTTCTTCGGCTCTTGCCTCAATGTCTTTTTTGTAAAATGCGGCTTCTTTAAATTCTCCATTCGCATACATCTCCGCTTGATCGTTGAAGTGTGCTGAATTGGGATCGCTGCTTTGCCCCCCAGCTAAGATCGTTTTGGCTCGAACCTTCTCACCAAACTCCACTGCGGCTACAAAACTGTTTCCTCGAGTACCGTAGATCTTTTGCACCTCGTGATTTCCTCTCATACCATAGGCCGCTAAGTGTCCCCACCTGGCGGTTGTCAGCCCGACTGGAATACTTGGTTGATCGTCATCAAAGGATGCGTCAATATCACCAGACAATCGTTGGAATCGGTTGATTTCTCCCCAGGGAATCAGTGCAGTTCCATACCGCTCTTCCATCTCTTCAATAGCTAACTGAAACGCTCCTAGTCGTGCGCCCATGGGCATATCTGTTCCAAAATATTCAAAGCGTTCCATCCCTCTTAAGCCCTCTGGAATTTCTCCATGTTGGTAAAGCATCATGCCATAAAAATGCGCAAGGCTCATTGCTTTGGATTTCACACCGGTTCTGAAATCCCAGTTTTTCAAAATCTCAATTTTGTCATCGAGCGAAGGGTCACCCAAGGCATCATAGGCTGCTATCAGACCTGGAATGACTTTTTCAAAGGCCGGCAAATAATCATTGTATCCTAGCGTAATAAAATCATCAAGCGTGAGTTTCTCCGCTTCCTTGAGTAAGCGGATCGCATTTACTCCCCGGAAATTTTCTGGAGCACTGTACATGTACTTCGGATAGTCTTCGATTTTTGGACTGTATTTGTCGGCAGATGTAAAGGGAGTAGAGTTGCAATTCTGGATCCAGCCATTTGCCGGATTGAATACGGTAATGGCCTCATCCACTTCATGCAGACCTTGCCAATCGGTTGCTGGATCGCTCCCATCCACAGGTTGTCGATAATCAAACTGTTGATCCCTGATGGGAATAAAATTTCCATGGTAATAGGCAATGTTTCCTTCTGAATCAGCAAATACCGTATTGTTGGAAGAGTTGGTTTTGATGTTCATCATCTCTCGAAACTCTGCATGATTCTTTTTCTTGGTTCTGGTGTAGGATTGCTCTAGCGCTTTTACAGGCTCCCACATCATGGCAGTAGCGGTCCACTTTCCATCTCTTTGGTGCGTAATTGGACCATGGTGCGTGCGATAAATAGGGAAGGTCTTTTCCTTTAGTTCAGCGCCCTCCTTGTACTGCAAAGTGACTTCCTGAACTTTTACTTTCCGTTCTTCCTCTCCGTATTGGTAATAAAGTCCATCGTCTTTCTCAATGATGGTCTCTACAAATTCATCGATCACATCGGTGTAGGTAGAGGTGTGCATCCAACCGGTATTTTCATTGAAGCCTTGATAGACAAAGAACTGGCCCCAGGTCACCGCACCGTAAGCGTTTAACCCTTCTTCACTTACCATATGAACCTCGCCTCTGAAGTAAAAAGATGTATGCGGGTTGATCAGAAGCATTGCATTTCCAGATTCTGTCAATTGACCAGCAATTGCAAAACCATTCGAACCTTGAGGTTCTTCCAGAGAATAACCACGGTTCTGTTGTGCTTCTTCGGTTTCTGCCAGCTCTGAATTTTCTTCATAAAATGCTTTAATCCTTCTGGTGGATACGCGCTCAATATCTCCTCCAATGGAGCCCTCGGTAAAGTACATGGTCATCCAAGGCTCATATTTCTGAATCACTGTGGGTTTTACCTCTGGATGTGTATGCAAATAATAGTTGATTCCATCTGCCCAAGCCACACATAGTTTCTTTAGCCAAGCTGGTGCAGATTCATAATAATTCTTGGCTTCCTCTTCTGTCATAAATAGCCTTGCTCTCAAATCGCTGTACAAAGCTTCTTCACCTTTCTCCTCTGCCAGACGACCGATAGCCCAGGTGAAATTTCGTTCCACTCTTCTAAAGTCATCTTCGCACTGTGCGTACAGCAAACCGAAGACCGCATCAGCGTCGGTTTTACCAAAAATGTGTGGTACGCCAAAATCATCACGGATGATCTCTACGTTGCTTGCCTGCCGTTCCCAAGAAGCAATTTCTGGATCAGATGCAGGACTGCAGGATATGACAAAGGAAAGCGCGAGAATGAGGTACTTGTGCATGGGCATTCGTTGGTTTTTTCAAATATCGGTAATTAATGATTGGCGGAAAACCTGATGCCTCAAGCAACCTTTTGTCCATTCTGGAATCTATTGCTTATGATCAGGTATGATCAATACTAAGTTCACAATCGGACATTTAGCAATTCATTGATTATTGTAACTCATTCATAATCAATGGTATAAAAGGTTTGGCACGTTCTTAGGACTAACAGAAACACTCAACTTAAAAGAATTATGCTGCGCAATTTCTTCAAGATCACTTTCAGGAACTTCAGGAAGAACCGTTCCTACGTCTTCATTAACCTCATTGGTCTTGGGCTTTCTATCGCCTGTTGTATCGTTGGGTATTTAAACTTCAAATACAGCTCAGATTACGATAAGAATCATGTGAATCATGAGCGCATTTATAAAGTCCATTCGTACAAAACAGTGCAAGGGCAGAAAATGCCGTATGGGATCGCGCCCATGCCTTTGGGTGCTCAGATTAAAGATCGGTATTCTGAGATATCTCACGTGTCCAGATATGCTACGGACGGTCTCATCTTTAAAAAGGATCTCAAAGTATTTGATCAATACATCGCATTCGCTGAAGATGACTTTTTGGAGATGTTCACCTTTCCGATCAAATACGGATCCAAGGATGCTTTTTTTGATCGATCCAATGTTTTGATTACCGAGCAGGTAGCGTCAGTGTATTTTGGTGATGAAGATCCCGTTGGCGAGACACTGATAGTGATCAATGGCGATGGAGAAGAGTTTCCAATGACGGTTGGTGCGGTCTTTGAAAAAATTCCGACCAATTCTTCTTTGACCTTCCGTGTCCTTACCCATCTGGACAATCTTGAAAGAATAACTACAAGACCCACAAACGACTGGAGCAGGTTTGTCGCTGCAACTTGGATCATGACCAAGACAGACGAGTTTCCTGGTGAGGTGTTAGATGATCTGAACGAAAATTATATTGAAGTTCAAAATCAAGCGAGAAATGATTACCAGCTTTCGGACTATTATTTTGTCCAGCTTACGGGTCTTGGTCAGCACGTCCTTTCCAGACTCCTCCGGTCCAATTGGCTAAATGAGCCGCCTCCGACTCCAGCGGTAATCGTTCCTTTTATCATGGCTGGATTGATGCTACTCATTGCATGCTTCAACTTCACCAATACGTCCATCGCAATTAGCAGTAAGAGATTGAAGGAGATCGGGATACGAAAAGTGATGGGAAGTAACCGCAAACAACTCATTTTTCAATTCATGGGGGAGAACTTCATGCTTTCTCTCATCTCGATGATTCTGGGCGTTATCATCGCTTCGTATTTAGTTCCTGTATACAGCGCGATGTGGGATTTCATCAACCTTGAGCTAAATCTCTTAAAAGATCCGGAAATTTTTCTCTTCCTTTTTGGTCTACTTGTCATTACTTCGATTGTCGCTGGAGGCTACCCGTCTGTTTACATCAGTAAATACCAGCCAGTGAAAATCCTGAGAGGCAGTCTTTCGCTTGGAGGCTCCAACTTATTTTCTAAAGTGCTTTTAGGAGCTCAGTATATGCTGACCATCATTGCCCTGATCTCAAGCCTTGCTTTCTCGAATAACGCAGACTATCAGACCAATTATGACATGGGATTTGCCAAGGAGAATATCCTGGCTATCCGTGTCGGATCCAATTCCCAGTATGAGCGCTACAGCAACTTGATCAAAAGTGATCCAAACATTGATGAGGTAGTTGGGACCTCCAATCACATTGGGTGGTGGAACTATAGTCGTACGCTGCAATCAGAGGATATGGAGGTAGAAGCCACCATGATGGATTTCAGCCAGCCCTATGCTGACATCATGGATTTGAAGATCAAGGAAGGTCGCTTTTTTGATCCGGACTTGTATGACTATGATAGAAACAACTCAATCGTGGTAAACGAGACAATGGTAGAGCAAATGGGCTGGACAGAGCCGCTAGGGAAAGTAGTGAGGATAGACGACTCTACTCGACTCAACGTTGTAGGAGTGCTGAAAGATTTCTACATGTACGGTCTGTTTGATGCGGTGAGGCCGACTGGATTCAGGCTGGCAAATAAGGACCGCTACAACTTTGTGATCGTTAGGAGCGAAGAGAACCCTACGGTCCTGTATGAGCAGTTGGAAGAAAAGTGGTATGAAGTGGCTCCAAATGATGTGTTCAATGCGGAATTCCAAAATGAAGACATTGGAAGTATGGTTTTAGTGAATAAGAACATCAGTGACTTATTTGTCTTTCTTGGGGCTCTAGCTTTAATCCTTTCATCTATAGGGCTTTATACATTGGTGTCACTAAACGTGATCAAAAGAATCAAAGAAATCGGCGTTAGAAAAGTACTGGGGGCAAGCCTCAATCAAATATTGGTATTAATGAACAGGCAATTCTTTTGGTTGCTATTGATCGCTACGGTGATTGGTGCTTCGCTTTCCTACTTTGCAATTGATGCCTTGATGGCTTCTATTTTTGCAGTGTACAAAGCAATAAGTGTGTTCACTGTGGCTGCTCCCTTTATTTTACTCTTAGCTATTGCTCTGGCGATTGCTTCAACAAGAATATTAAAAACTGCTACTCGGAATCCGGTGGATTCCCTGCGGTACGAATGATATCCCTTCTACTCAACTACTAAAGGGCAGGATGATTCCTGCCTTTTTTTGTTACTACTCCCTATAATATTCCTATTTTTAAAAGGAATTTACTCTACTACACCCATGAAGCACTACCTAACCTGCCTTCTATTGTTATTTATTTCTGGATCACTACTGGCACAAACTACTTTGCGCGGAACCGTGAAAGACGAAAATGGTGTTGGAGTACCCGGAGCAACGGTGAAAGTGGATGGTGGTGATGCCTCAACAGTAACAGATGCCATCGGAAATTTCTCGATCCAACTAGCTGATGGATATGAGACCTTAATCATTTCGGCAGAGGGTTTTGGTACGCAAAAGGTCTATTTGACTGGTCAAACGTCATTGGATATTTCAGTGAAATCTTTCTCGGCCGGAGATGAAGTAAATTTTGGGATCGGTTCGCAAAGCAAAGATGAACTCACAAGTAGCGTGGCTAGCGTAGATGCCTCTGATGTGAGCCCGGTACCGCTGATCAATCTGGAGCAGACAAACCAGGGTGTGGCTGCTGGCCTGTTTGTTCAGAACTCCAGTGGTAATTTGGGGCAGCCAACCCAGGTTAGAATCAGAGGGGGGTCTTCTCTTTCTGCTTCGAACCAACCACTCTATGTAGTTGATGGAGTTCCGTTGACTTCACAAAATCAGTCTAATATCAATCCAAGCAATATCCAGTCGATCGAGATCTTGAAAGATGCTTCAGCTACCGCGATTTATGGAACACGAGCAGCTAATGGCGTAATTATCATTACAACCAAAGATGGCGGTTCCGGCAAGCTCCAGGTAAACGTGGATTACCAATACGGAATAAGTGAAACACCCAAGAGATTAGACATCCAAAATGGAGATGAAAACTTGCTCCAGACTTTTGAATTCATTCTTAGAGGGTTTGAGGACCTAGCCAATAGTTTGGTATTCGAGCCAGTAGTAGAAGTTGATGGTGTCGTTTATCCAGAAATTGACCGAGACTTCCTAGAGCAGTTTTATAATTCAGGAATCGATTCGGTGAGCTTCATCCCAAGTGGAGGTATAGGAAGAACCATCAGTTTGAATATCCCGAGATTCTACGAAAACCTAAGAACTAGTGGTAGTACAGATTGGCAAGATGAGGTATTTAGGCGAGGAACTT
>CAYYNA010000050.1:4495-7853 GCA_964472815.1 uncultured Roseivirgaceae bacterium | reverse complement strand
AAGCTTACTTTGGATGTGAATGGAGGAATTGACCTTAGCAATATCGAAGGCGATTGGTTTCAAGGGCCTGAAACGCTGGCTGGTGCTGGTGTAGGTTCAGGAAGGACACGAACCAGTTCTGAGGAGGTGACCAATTCTGTATTCAACGGATGGCTCACTTACAACGAACAGGTAGGGGACGGAAACAGTCTTTCCGTAATACTTGGAACTTCCTACCAGGACTCTAAGTCTTCATTCACCTTTAACGACAGCTTTTTTCCTACTGATGCACCCATTCCAGGAGGTGCATTTGCATTTGTTTCTGCATATACTCGGGTCACCTATTCTCTAAAGGATCAGTTTGATTTTGAGGTCAGTGGGAGAATGGATGGTAGCTCCAAGTTTAGCGAGGAAAACCGCTACGGATTCTTTCCAGCTGCATCTGCTGGTTGGAAGATCAATAACGCACCTTTCTTTAATTCTGATGCATTCAACCTGCTCAAACTAAGGACTAGTTTCGGGCTTGTAGGAAACACGCCGTTGGATGATTTCCTTTATCGGCAAAACTATTTCAGGTCTACTCGCTACGGGGTAAATGCTTCAGTTGAGCCAATCAATTTGGCAAACGAAGACCTTAAGTGGGAAACGACCTCTCAGTTCAACGTGGGCGTTGACTTTGGAATTTTGGATGATCGAGTTTCAGGATCAGTTGACTACTACGTTAAAACAACTACAGACCTTTTATTTCCAGTACCTGTGCCGCTGGTTTCAGGTTTCTCTACCATTTTCGACAACATTGGAGAGATGGAAAACAAAGGGTTTGAGGTCAACCTAAGAACACTAAATGTTCAAACTGGTGATTTCTCATGGACCACAGATTTTAATATAGCCTCCAATAGTAACACCATCGTCTCCCTGAACAGTGAGCAGGCGATTGTAGGAGTAAATGCCTTTTTGGAAGGGGAGTCCGCAGGGGTATTTTACATGAGAGAGTTTGCAGGAGTAGATCCTACCAGCGGAGATGCGCTTTACGTTTTGGATGACGAAGGGAACACCACAACTAATTGGAATGATGCCCCTAGAAGAGTGGTTGGTGATCCGAACCCAGAGCTATTTGGAGGCCTCACCAATGCAATTGCTTACAAGAACCTGGAGTTTTCTTTCATGTTTCAGTTCGTGAGTGGCATTGATCTTTATTTCCAAACTGGAGAGTTTCTATCGAACAGTGGAATCTTGAACTTGGGCCAGACACAGGACCAGGTAAACAGATGGTATTCGGCTGATGATGTGACCAATATCCCTCGGTTAGATCCAACAAACAATTTCCCGCTTTCGAGTAGCCGTTGGTTATCCGATGGGGACTACATTCGATTGAAGAACATCACGCTTACTTATAACTTTCCTGAGTCGATTTTAAGTAGTTTGGGAGGGCTCAGAAATCTGAGTGTATACGTCGCAGCAACGAACCTGTTTACCATAACAGATTACATCGGGTACGATCCAGATGTCAGTTATTTTGACCCGCTTGATGGGCTCATCGGTCAGAATATTACCAGAGGTGTAGATAACTTCAACACACCTCAACCAAGAATCTTTATGTCAGGCATCAAAATAGGACTTTAGAAATGAAACGATTTAGCATACTTTCTTTTTCCATGTTCATTGCTTTGTTGTTTTCAGGATGCAATGACCTACTAGATATTGAGGCTGAAAATTCGCTGAGTGGAAACATCTTTGTTTCAGATCAAAATTTTGAAGATGCACTAACCGGAGCATATGTCAATCTTGGAGGAATCTATGACGGTGCTGATGGCGGTGAGCTGTATGGTGGTGATTTTCAGATCATGGGCACGCTGCTGGCGAGAACGATCAATACCATCTTTTTCTGGAGAGCAAGCGAGGCACCCAATTATCAAGATTTCATGGACAAAGATATCCTGGATATAAATCTCCGTGTGGAGGCAAATTGGAGGCGAGCCTATGAGACTATCAACATTGTGAATGGCATCCTAGCTAACCTCGATAACGTGAGTGATGCTGGCTTGAGAACTCGAATTGAGGGAGAAGCGCTAGCCATTAGAGGAATCTTGTATTTTGAGCTTGTACGGTTTTGGGCACCACAATACAGTGCCTCTACGGTCGGGCAACCGGCAATTCCAATTAGCTTGGAACCAATTACTGACGCCAATCAGATTCCGGAATTAACCAGAGCTACGGTGGCTCAAGTGTACACTCGAGCAATCACCGATCTGGAGCAAGCGGAATCCCAACTGGGGCAAAATCCAGAGATTGGAAGAATTGACCAAAGCACATGTAGGGCATTTCTGGCTAGGATTTATATGCAGCAGAATGACTTTGCTACTGCGTTTACCTACTTGAATCAATTAATTCCAGGCTATTCCCTGAATCAGAATCCGATGGATGCTTTTAACAATTCGACACCATCGGTGGAAGATGTCTTCTTTATCCTTCAAAATGATGTGTCATCCACTGGTACCATTGGAACCAGAACAGGTTTGGTTGCACATCTTGCCTCGCTCACTGGTGTTGGATTTGCAGCATTGAATATCAACTACGAACTCCTAGACAACTTTAGCACCTTCAACAATCTGCCTGCATTTTCATCCATAGATAAGCGCTTCGTCTTGCAAGATGATTTGGATGTCAACTCTTCCATTTCTTCCATCAATGCTAATGCAGCGTACTACAACGACGTGATCAACACTACTCAAGTGAGTACGGCCAAATTCTTAAGGACAGATGCAAATATTCCGGTGATTAGACTTGCCGAGCTGTTACTCTCCCGAGCAGAAGCTGCACTGGAACTTGGAGGTTTTCAGGATAATGTTTCTGGCGTTGCATTAGATGACCTGAATGCAGTTAGGACTAGAGCTGGATTGCCAGCGCTGGTTGATACGCTTACGGCAAATGAGTTCTATGATAGCTTGGTCATTGAAAGAAATCGTGAGTTCATTTTTGAAGGAGTTTTATTTCATGATTTAAAACGATGGGAAGCGAATGGTCGAGATATTTTCTACATCGCTGGTCAGGATCCCTTAGATGATGATTTGATCCTCCCAATACCTCAGGCAGAATGCGACGCTAGTCCGGGTCTTTGTAACTAATCAAGAAAGAAACGATAGCGGATACCTAGGGAACCTCTTACGATATCCTCTTCACCAGCTAAGTAGGCCACCTCGCTGTGGAAGCCGAATGCTTTCTTAGGAAATGGATAGTAATTGATGCCTACAGGGAGAACTAGTACTCCTTCCTCATTGAGCCGGAGCATCATGCCAACTCCAGCGTACACCTCATGGTCCTCCTTCTTCCGAAAGATGAAACTGGTGACGAGCTCTGTTCTCAGCTCACTAGAGGTGAT
>CAYYNA010000050.1:0-4395 GCA_964472815.1 uncultured Roseivirgaceae bacterium | reverse complement strand
CAGTTTTTGACAATTACATTTTTTAAGTCAGCCTCTGTAAAATCTACTCCTTCCAATTTTGAGTTTTCAAATGCTAAACTTCTCAAGTCCATTTGATAAAAAGAACTGTGGTCCAATTGGCAGTTGTCGAACTTAGCAGAGAACAAAATACTATTGATGTGCTCAAAGTGAACACCCATGATTTTACAATTCTTAAAGACAGCATCAAGTAGAGAGGTACCGCCGACCTTCATGTTACTTAGGTTGCAGTCGGAAAATTCGCACTCAAGGAGCTTGATATTTGAAAAGTTAGCCTCTGTGAAATCGCAATTATGAAATGAACAGCTTTCATACTCCTTCGCAGATAGCTCTGTAACCTTTTCGAATTTTTGATCAGCAATCATCTCTGTTTCTTCTTCCAGTATCTTACTAAGCCAGCTACACTCATCCAAGAGGGGTTCGCAGCTTCGTATTGCTTTGTACCTATTTCAGAAACACCATTTTCCTTAAGTTGGTTGGATGTATACTTCATAAATAATGGAGTGATCTGTTCGTTGCTCAGTCCGGATTCCCACTTTTCCTTCATCCATCCTGACCAATCTTCCAGAATGGCTTTTAGTTGATCCATGTGTAACTCAATATTTGTTATTTCACCAAAATGGGTCAGCACCAATCTCTTAGGGTTACGCTTTATTATGAGGTCTATTGATTTGATCCAATCTTCGATATTGATATCGGGCGGAGGACAGGGGGGTACGACTGGCCCTCCGTTGATTTTTACTCCTGCAACATCACCAGTAAAGATGACGTCTTTGTGCTGCCAGGCGATGTGATGTTTCGCATGCCCAGGTGTATGAAGAGAAGTAAATGTTTTGCCTCCTATTTGCAACACCTCCAGATGCTCCACAATTCGGATGTTCTCTTCAGAAATCACTTTCATCTTACCCCAGAGTGTATCCATTTGGTCACCATAAATCTGTGTGGCAGAGGCAACTAGTTTTGTAGGATCTTGTAGATGCGTAGACCCAAATGGATGCAAGTATATGTTGGCTCCTTTTTCGGCAAGTGCCCAGGCGGCACCTGCGTGATCAAAATGAATGTGTGTGAGTAAAACATGTTTTACGTCATCGATAGACAATCCCTTTCCTTCTAGTTCAGATTTTAAGCTCTTGAACGTGCTGTAGGGCCCTGACTCAATCAAAATAAGACCATCATCCGATTCGATGCAGAAAGAGGCTATGGCATGTTCATAATTTTGAAAGTGGAGGTCTAGGGTGTGATACATAATTCGTTTCTTTGATACTAAAGATACAAAGATGAGTGACTCAAAATACTTTCAAGACCATATGCCAGAGAATGTCTGCTTTGGCTGTGGTCAAAACCACGAAGGCCTACAAATCAAAAGCTACTGGGATGGAGATGAGTCCGTTTGTGATTGGGAATCCGAAGAAAAATACCATGGCTGGAGCAACCTGATGAATGGAGGGATCATTGCAACGCTCATTGACTGCCATTGCATGGGTACAGCAATGGCTGAAGCATACAGAATGGAGGATAGGTCTCTGGACACGCTCCCGGAATATAGATATGCGACTGGGACACTTTCAGTTAAGTATTTGAAGCCTACTCCGAATACCAAGGTTCAGCTAAGAGCGAAAATCACAGAAGTAAAGGGGCGAAAGACCGTGCTCAGTTGTGACTTTTTTGATGAAAAAGGGAATAAGACAGCAGAAGCCGATGTGGTCGCTATCAGAGTATTTGACAGCAGTGAATCAAAAGCATCAGTGTTTAAGAGCTAAAGCACCTCCATCTGCTCGTACCTCTCAAGTTCTTCCATGGTCATGTTCTCAATGTCAATGTCTTCAAACTCGTCGAAGTTGAAACCCACTTCAGTTTTATAGATACTGTCAATGTATGCTTTGAATTTCTCTTTGATGACCCTACGCTTGAGCTTCATGGTGGGAGTCAATTCTCCCGACTCTGGAGTCCACTGCTGATTTAGGAGACGGAATTCTTTGATCTTGGCCCAATTTCCCAAGCTCCTATTTTCCCGATCCAAAATTTCCTGAAAGACCTTTCGGACTTTCGGGTCCTTTCGCATCGTACTAATATCAATGAGTTCAAAGGCTCCACTAAGTACGGTCATCAGTTCCTCTACATTAGGGACAATTAGCACTGCTGGGAATTTTTCTCCTTCACCCACGACCATCGCTTGATCAATGTATTTTGATTCTTTCAGCTTGTTTTCAATCTGTTGCGGCGCAATGTAAAGTCCTCCGGACGTTTTGAAGAGCTCTTTCTTCCTGTCCGTGATAAAGAGAAAATCATTCTCAATTCTACCAACATCTCCTGTTTTAAAGAACCCATCCTCGGTCATTACCTCGTTGGTAAGCTCCTCGTTCTTATAATAGCCTTTCATGACGCTTGGACCTTTAACCAAGATCTCATTTTCATCGCCCAGCTTTACTTCCAGGTTATCATATATTTTGCCTACACTGCCAACTTTCATGTTATTGATTCTATTAGCTGCTACCACCGGAGAGGTTTCGGTGAGGCCATACCCTTCCAAAACCTTGATGCCTGCAGCCCAAAAAACTCTCGCGAGTCTTGGCTGTAGCGCAGACGCGCCGCATTGGATCTGTTTGATATTTCCCCCAAGCGCCTCTCTCCATTTACTAAAAACCAGCTTATTCGCAATGTTGAGCTGCCTGTTGTACAACGTTCCTTGATCTTCATTAGGGTTGTATTTCAAACCGACCTTTATGGATCTATTGAAGATTCCTCTTTTTAGCACGGAGAGTTCTCCACCTGTTTTGATGATTTTGTCATAGACTTTTTCCAATAGCCGTGGCACGGTATTGAAGGTATGTGGTTTGACTTCCTTCAAATTATCACCTATGGTATCGATACTTTCTGCAAAGTAGATTCCTATGGCTCCTTGGATATAGATGTAGAGTCCGGTCTTTTCGTAGATATGATTTGGGGGCAAAAAGCTCAATGCTCGATCCTTACCATTCTCCAGCGTGTTAATCTTAGCAGATTCTATGACGTTGCTATAAATATTATTGTGGGTTAGCATCACGCCTTTTGGCATTCCAGAGGTCCCTGATGTGTAAATAATGGTGCATAAATCATCACCCTTCACTTCTTTAATTCGAGATTGGAGCTCTTCTCTGTTCTTCCCTTTTCCTTTAGTAAGAAGGTCTACCCAAGGCATTCGGTTGTTGATCTTTTTGAAGGTATATAACTGTTGCACTCCCACTTTCTTTGCAGCTGGTTCCACACTTTTTAGCGTTACGCCATTCGAAACAAAAAGTGCCTTAGGCTCAGATTCTTTTAGAATAATTTCATATTCTTCTGTACTTAAGGTGGGATAAAGGGGTACTAGGACAGCACCGATTTGCTGGCAGGCAATATCCACCATGATCCACTCAGGTCTACCCTCAGAAATCATAGCGACTTTGTCTCCTGGCTCAATTCCTATCTCAATCAACCCTTGACTTAAAAGCTGGCTGAATTTGATCGTTTCTGCGGTGGAATACTTTTTCCATTCGCCCTTTACCTTATGAGCTAAAGCATCTGGTATCGGGTTCTTTTTAAGTTGCTGATATAGTAAGTCAAATAATCTCATCTATGCTTTTCTGGAAATGGTTGCAAATATATTCCAAGCGAGTCGCTAATTTTCTTGGTAGAAACACGTAGAACAGTTATGCATCCAGAACTATTCAAAATTGGAAATTTCGCGATCCATACGTACGGATTCATGATTATGCTCGGGGCGGTTATGGGATTTCTTTATATGTCCAACTCCGTCAAGAAAGAAATGGGCATAGAACGTGACAAAATTCAGAACCTCGCGATCCTGATTATACTGGCGGCTTTTATCGGAGGCAAACTACTTTTCTATCTGGAAAACCCTTCCTACTATTTTGATTCGTGGGCCAACATGAAGAGAAATTTCCGTACAGGCTTTGTGTTTTACGGTTCACTCCTGTTTGCCATTCCCACAGTCATATGGTACTTCAAAAAAGAGAAATGGCCGATCTGGCCCATGCTGGATCGAATAGCCATCACAGCATGTATTATCCATGCGTCAGGAAGGATGGGTTGCTTTTTCGCTGGCTGTTGCCATGGAGTTCCTACTGATTTGGCCTGGGGTGTCACTTTCACTGATCCACTTTCGCAGGCCGAACCACTCCATACGCCATTACATCCCACACAGCTTTATTCATCTTTCATGATCTTGACCATCTTAGGAATTTTATTTATGCTAAAGCGTCATCAACGATTCGATGGCCAGCTGTTCTTTGTCTATATCATACTCTACGCAGTAGGTAGAGGAATTATTGAGATTTTTCGGGGTGACGAAGAGAGAGGTTACATCATCGACAATGTTCTTTCACACTCTCAGTTCAT
>CAYYNA010000049.1:9729-17779 GCA_964472815.1 uncultured Roseivirgaceae bacterium | reverse complement strand
TCCACTCCTAACTTCGGCACATTGGTTAGGTACAAAAATGCTTTTCTCCCCTATTTCTTTCTACTCTGTTCCATCCTACCGTATCGATTCTTACTACAGAAATTGGACGAATAAATTCTTAATTTTGCGGCCCAAATCAACGTAAAGAATGGACAAACCAGTTATTATTTTTGGCTCTACAGGAATAGCAAAGGCAGCACTAGAGATCTTTAATTCGAACAGCATCGTAATATACGGATTCCTAGACGACAATGAAGATCAGCATGATCTAGAAATTAACTCTGTCCCTGTCTTAGGTAATACAGACGATCATGGATACACCAAACTAATAGGCCAAAAGTGTGAAGCCTTCATTGCTACGGATGATAATGGCCTGCGCAAAGAGTATGTTGAGTACCTGACCGACACACGTAAAGTGATGCCTGTAAATGCAGTCCACCAGTCAGCTATCATTTCCGATTCATTCGTTCTTGGACATGGTAATTTCCTAAATGCGGGAGCTATACTTTCTAATGATAGCAAAATAGGAAATCATAATATCATCAACTCAAAGGTTCTAATTGAACAGGAGGTAGAAATTGGTGATTTTGTCCAGCTAGGGGCAGGTTCGATTGTAAACAGTCGAGTGAAAATTGAAGATGAAGTCTTTATTGGCACTGGGGTAACGATTGTTTCAGGGGTAACTATAAAAAAGGGTGCAAGAATTGGAGCAGGATCAGTTGTGGTGGGGGACGTTGAAGCAGGAAAAACAGTCTTTGGAAATCCCGCAGTTGAGGTCAAGTAGAAGAAAAGGGAATATTAATATTAATTTTGAAATTCATTTAACACCCTGCTGAAACAGGGCCTGGTTATTATGGAAGAACATTTTGTCTTGCTGTATTACTGCTACAGCCACATTGAGGACCCTGATCAGTTCAGGGAAGAACATCACAATCTGTGTTTGCAATTGAACCTTAGAGGAAGGATTATTGTGGCGAGCGAGGGCTTGAATGGTACCGTGTCTGGATCTAAAGAGTCATGTGAAGCATACATGACAGCAGTCTTGAGTGACAAGAGATTTTCGAAAACGGAATTCAAGGTAGACACAAATGACACCCCAGCCTTCGAGAAGCTTCATGTCAGAGTCAAACCTGAGATTGTGCACAGTTCTTTAAGCCAAGTCGATCCTACCGAAAAGACGGGTGCATACGTCGAGCCGGATGAATTTAGAGAAATCCTCAGGGACGAGAGCGATGATACCATCATCCTAGATGTGAGATCAAACTATGAGCATTCCATCGGCAAGTTCAAAAATGCCGTCACTCTCGATATTGATAATTTCAGAGATTTTCCGGAAAAAGTAGAAGAACTAAGGAAATTTAAAGACAAAAAAATCATCACCTACTGCACCGGAGGCATAAAATGCGAAAAGGCCAGTGCATACCTGCTTGATCAAGGATTTGAGAATGTTCATCAATTGCATGGAGGTATCATAAAATATGGCCTTGAAGCAGAAGGGGAAGATTTTGAAGGGAAATGCTACGTTTTTGATAATCGAATTGTGAAAGAAGTAAATACCGTCAATCCAACGGTGATTTCAAAATGCTATGTTACAGGTGAGCCTAGCGATAGAATGGTTAATTGTGCAAACCCCCATTGCAATCGGCACATACCTATGAGTGACAAGGGTGCTGAAATTTATAACGGATGCTGTTCAGAAGAGTGCTCCAAAAATCCAGACGCCAGACCTTACGACGGAACTGGATTCTATCAGAAGAAAATGAACGGTTACAATCCATATAAAGGATCCAAAAGAGATAAAGCAGTATTTTCCTAACTACCTTTAGGTGTCTAAAAAATAAAATATGGCACCTACGTACTCTGAGACAGACCTCATCCTCAATCAGGATGGTAGTGTGTATCACTTGAGTCTTAGACCAAAAGATGTCTCTGATAAGATTATTGTTGTAGGTGATCCTGGTAGAGTACATCGAGTTTCCCGACATTTTGATTCGGTAGATTTTGAAATGAACAAACGAGAGTTCATTACCCATACAGGAAAGTACAAGGGGAAGAAACTCACTGTTATAAGTTCCGGGATGGGCACGGACAATGTGGAAATTCTCATGACTGAGCTTGATGCTCTCTTCAACATAGATCTTGTAAAAAGGCAGCCAAAGCCTAGGAAAAAAAAGCTCCAGATTATTCGCATAGGTACTTCAGGTACGATTAGGGATGAAATCAAAGTGGGTAGCCACCTTGCTACCGAATACGCGATTGGACTAGATACCATCGTGCAATTCTATGATTACAAACATCGAGGCAAAGAGCGAACGATCATCAAGAAGTTGAGAGAGGAATTAGACCTCCACTACACACCTTATTGCTTCAGGGGATCACCCAACCTACTGGAGAAATTTAAAGATTGTACGGTAGTAGGTAATACAGTCACATGTCCTGGATTTTACGCACCGCAGGGGAGAGAAATCAGAATTCCAATTCGGTACAAGGAGATAATAGAGAAAATGCAATACTTCCATGAGGAAGATGTATGGCTTACCAATCTAGAAATGGAAACTGCGGGCTATTACGCATTTGCCAGGCTTCTAGGTCATGAAATATTAAGCCTCAACGCCATTATGGCAAATCGTGTGAAGGGAGTGTTTACCAAGAACCCCAATCGAGTGATTGATGGGTTAATCAAAAAAGTCCTCGATAGGATTTAAAAAAGAATCCTTAATCCAAGCAATACAACGCCCCGTCGATGCTACCTGCCGCATGGTCGAATTAATGCCAACAATTGATTCTATTTCAAGATCTTCTACATGTAAACCAGTCAGCTATGGTATCAGTATTGAAGAAATTTGCGACATTTCTGCTAGTCGCTATATGCTACAGTAGCGTAGCTCAAAAGACAGTAGAGGAAGATGAACTCAGTTTTTCTGTGTTAAGTGGCCTCTACGAAAACTACCCAAATGTACAATCTGCCGTCTGGAGGGAAAACCAAACGAAATTAGGGGCTCAGTATCAAGTAAGTTTCGAATTTGAGAAACAACGATATAAGGTGATATTGGACAGTCGCGGCAAAAGAATTGGTGAGTTCCGCTATTTGTCGAGCACTCCTATCGACATCATCAATGTTCTCTATGAACAATTTGACCAATTCAAAATCAAGGAAGTAGCCGTGAAAACCGTATTCCCATCAAAAGAAAAGAGCTACATAGCCACGATTAAAGGAAAGTCCTTTGGAATTCAGAACATTGAACTGGATGAAAACATAAAGCCGATATCTAACAATGTGGCGCTAAATCAAAACTAGGTCTTGAAAAGCGACGTAATTGCCTTATTAATAGAAGTCATTGCCTCATTAAGGTGATCTCTGGCTTGCGACCATTTTTCCCCGGAATCACCAGCTCGCTCTCGAAGCTCTTCTTCTAGCTTATCCTTTTGCTTCTTTAGATCATTAATCTTCTTTTCCGTTTCTTCGGAAACTTTCGTGCCCGCTTTTTTAGTCTCTTCTATGAGATGGTCTATTTTCTTCCCCAATTCGGAAAGAATCGTTTCTACGCTTTTCTTGTCGCTCATCTGCTAAAGATATTATTTTCCATACCACTTGGCAATCACATCTGCTGCCGGTTTATTTTGAGGCGTCCATTCTTTTTTATACCGGTCTCCATTACGAGAAGTAAAGTGCCATTTCCAGAAGAAGCCGCCTTTGAACCAAGATTCATTTTCAAGCGCTTGAAATGTAGCTTCGAAAGCATCGGCTTGTAATTCGGGATTCGCAGCAACTGCAGATTTATCAATGTCCCAGTGATTGCCTGTCGCCCCATCGATACTCTGAAAACCGTACTCTGTAAATAGTATCTCCTTTTTCCATTTTTTCGAGAAACTCGAGAGTTTCTGTTTCAACGGCTTCCAGCCATCTTTCATTTCCTCAATGGTCGGGTGATCCCCCTCAGCTAGAGGAAAGTATGCATCTATTCCAATGTAGTCAACCTCATCCCACCAGCTGATATTCTCATAGTTGTCCCAATTAGAAGCATAAGTAATCTTACCCGAATATCTCTGTCGTACCTTTTTGACTAGGTTGCGCCAAAACTCAGGACGCTCTCGAGCAGGTACGCGATACTCTGTCCCTATACAAAAAAGCTCCACTCCCAATGAGTCGGCCTTGTCAGCATGGTTGAGTATGTATTCAGTGTAGCCCTTTTCCCAAGTCTTCCATTCATCCTCAGTATCCAAATCAAAGTCGCCAGCCCACCCTTGACCCATAACCCAGATATGAGGCTTACACATGACTTTCAAATTGTTGTCTTTCGCATACTGGATCAACTTGCAGTTACCATCTGTACGCTCACCCCACCACTGTCTGGAATGATCAAATGAAACATCCGGTTGTCCCGCTCTGGAAAAGCCGTATGGAATAACTGCAACCCATTCTACATTCAGTGCTTTCACAGCACCCACGGTGGAGGCATCAATTGGACGAGGGGGATTCACAACACAAGCTCCGTTTATTCTTTCAGGTATCGAATCCCTTGGTATGGATTGCCAGGCAATAACTCCTGCAATCAACAGCGACAAAACGAATGAAACGCGGAGAAAATGAACCATCAGATCAAGAAAACGAATGAATCAATTTAAGGTTTATTTGCGAATTCGTTCCATCCATTTTTTCCCAACAAAGCCTAATAACCACTAGTTGCTACACTATTTTGAATAGGGCCTCCGGCATGAGAAACTATATCTACTTTCTTACCTTCGCCTCCTCCATGGCTCCTGAAATGACGGAGTTGATTTTCTCTACCAGCTCTTTTACTCCACCAAACTTATCTTCCTCCAAAAGCTCAATGTGATTGAGGAAAAGCGTAATCTGCTTGGAAAGCTCATTTTTTCTCACCACAATTTGTGGAGTTTCATTTCCATCGTTTTCGATGATTTTGTCGTGATAGATCTGATTGAAGGCATCATTTGCGCTGATCATCTCCTCTAGTAAATCAGCTACGCCCGAGTTACCAATCTCGATTTTGTTGTGCTCCAACTCTTCCATCAGGGCTCTCATAGCTTCGCTTTGGGCGATATAGCCTAGATTATACAGGTTAAATCCGTGCTTCCTAACAATCTCCACCAAAGCTTCACCAGCCATTTTGATAGGTCCATCTCCTCGGAAAGACGCTGAAAGCACACCATACTTAAAGGCCTGAAAAGCATCATCACGCTCTAGATCTGCTTGCTGCACCCTTGAAGCATATACATTTGACAAACTCTCATTTAATGCCTCAGATAGGTAGTTCGAGGCATCTGTTGTCTTCTTAATCCGATTCTCCAGAACTTTCCGGTGATCTTGTTTGGCTATGCACTGCAGGAGTCTCTCTGCTGCTCTGACTAATTCTTCAGAGGTAAGTGCGGAGTGTGAAAACTGTTTTAACATGGCAGGTAGGTTTTATTGGGGCAATGAACAATTACTAGAATAAAGCTATTGAATCCGTTCGATTTTTGCTCCCAATCCATTGAGTCTTTTATCAATGTACTGATATCCTCGATCAATCTGATCAATATTGTGAATCGTACTTACTCCTTGCGCAGACATGGCTGCAATCAGTAACGAAACACCTGCTCTGATGTCGGGTGAAGTCATTGTAATGCCTCTCAATGGATAGGCTTGATCCAATCCTATTACGGTAGCACGATGGGGATCGCATAAAATGATTTGCGCTCCCATATCGATAAGTTTATCCACGAAGAACAACCTACTCTCAAACATCTTCTGATGAATCAATACCGTGCCTTTTGCCTGAGTGGCCGTTACCAGAATTACACTCAACAAGTCGGGCGTCAAACCAGGCCAGATCGCATCTGCAATGGTCAAAATGGATCCATCGATGTATGAGTCAATCTCGTAATGTGGCTGGGCTGGGATATGAATATCATCTCCAATAAATTCCATTTGAATCCCCAGACGTTTGAAGGTGTCTGGTATGATGCCTAGCTCCCCGATCTTTACATCTTTGATCGTGAGGTCTGAGCCTGTCATAGCGGCCATCCCAATAAAGCTACCTACTTCAATCATATCTGGAAGCATGGTATGTTCTGTCCCATTCAGAGACTTCACCCCTTCGATATTAAGCAAATTGGATCCGACCCCATCGATTTGAGCGCCCATGCGAATCAGCATCTTACATAATTGCTGTATGTATGGTTCGCAAGCAGCATTATAGATGGTAGTCAAGCCATCAGCCATTACTGCCGCCATGATGATATTTGCTGTTCCAGTAACTGACGCCTCATCCAACAGCATGTAAGCCCCTTTCAAATTGGACCCATCGACCGTATAGAAAGATGTCTTAGAGTCGTAGTGAAACTCTGCCCCAAGCTTTTCAAAGCCTACAAAATGCGTATCCAGCCTTCTTCTACCAATTTTATCACCTCCGGGCTTGGGCATCTTCCCCTTACCAAATCTGGCCAGAAGTGGTCCAAGAATCATGATTGATCCCCTAAGTGCAGAAGCTTTCTCTTTGAAGTCCTGTGTATCAAGAAAATCGAGATTCACATCAGCTGCTTTGAAAGAGTATGACTCTTCGCTTAACTTCCGAACCTCAACACCAAGATCAGCAAGCAAACTGATCAATTTAAGCACATCCCTGATCTGAGGGATTTTGTTGATTATTACTTCTTGGTCCGTAAGAAGTACCGCAGAAACAATCTGTAAAGATTCATTTTTTGCCCCCTGTGGAACAATCTCGCCGGAAAGCTTATGACCCCCCTCTACTCGAAATGATGACATGCTTTTTTGAAGGTTTGATATTAATTGGTAATTCGATTGATTCGTACGAAACTATCAAATTGTGATTAACATCTTCGCAATTCTGGATGAATTAGTTCCTTCTCCTATTGTTGTTGCGACCTCCCTGATTTCGACGGCCCTTACCTCCGCCTTTGTTGTTATTGTTTCGGCCTTTATTGCTGAACCTACGTCCCTGGCTTTTCTTCTCAGAATCAAAAAGACCAAGTTCTTTCACCGTATTAATGTCAATATCTAGCTTACCACCTGAAAGCTGTTTAATATTTTTCAAGATCTGCTCATCTTCTATTGACTCTTTGTTCCAGGTTTGAAAGAAACCTTTCATTAGTCTTCCGATAGATACTACTGCGCCCTCACGCTCTTTGTCATCCTCCATAGCAATAGCCTGGTCGATCAATAACTCAACGCTCCTGCCGTAATGCCTGTATTTGATCTCATTAGAATAATAGCTTAATCGATCAGGCTTTTTGTTTAATACTTCTCTATCAGGTTTTGGGAAGGGGCTATCAATTTCTAATTCAAAATCAGAAATGATATGTAAATCGTCCCATATTTTCTGATCGTTCTCAGTGGACTCCTTATTTAGATCAGGATTGATCAACTTCATCAGCTCTACTAGCGTATTTGCCTTCTTTGATCTCTCTTCTTTGTCATCAATGGCTTTAAGATGTGCAACCAGATTTTGTACGTTTCTACCGTACTCTCGCAGCTTGAGGTTTGTGCGCTGCGTATTGTATTCTAACTCCATAATTTCTTTTCGATGCTCAAAAGTAACCTAAATAAATACTGAGTCAAACAGTTGCTATGCATTTCAATTCTATCGCAATAGGTGTCGGAAGTGAACTAATCTCCACGGTGGTTCTGCACGGTTGATTCTCTTTGAAATAATCAGCATAGACTCGATTGTAAGTTTTGAAGTCATCTTTCATGTTGGTGAGAAAAACCGTCACATCCACTAGATCATCCCATTTAGCACCAGAAGCCTCCAGAATCAATCGAACGTTCTTGAATACGGAATGGCATTGCTCTTCGATATTGTAACTAACAATCTCTCCATTCTCATTTAACTCAACACCTGGTATCTTCTTCGTGCCTCTTTCTCTGGGCCCTACTCCCGATAAGAACAGCAAATTCCCCACTTTTCTAGCGTGAGGATACAAACCCACCGGCTCTGGAGCTTTCTCTGAATCAAATTTTTCCGATGACATCTTCAGTTTAGTTTCTTAGTTAGCCAAATTCTTTTTTCAGGATCTGTTGTCGAATCTT
>CAYYNA010000049.1:5111-9629 GCA_964472815.1 uncultured Roseivirgaceae bacterium | reverse complement strand
TTATCACATTCCGAAACAAGAATTAGTGATTTGTTGTGGTTGAGTCTTTCTTCAAACTCCGACCTTCCATATGGATGCTCGAATTCAGGGATTTGAGGGATTATTTCTAGAACTTCTTCAATACTTCCGTCACGAATCATTGATTCATTAACTCTTCAATCTCCTCTGCTTCAATCGGAATATTCTTCATCAGGTTAATGGGGCTACCGGAGGTAACCACTACATCGTCTTCAATTCTGACCCCTATGTTTTCTTCGGGGATGTAAATACCTGGCTCAACTGTAAATACCATGCCTTCCTCAAAAACTTTGTAGATGGAAGCCACGTCATGAACGTCTATCCCAAGGTGATGTGATGTTCCATGCATAAAATACTTCTTATATGCTGGCCACTCTGGATTTTCATTTTTGATGTCTGTCTTGTCAATCAATCCTAAGTCCAACAGTTCTTTCTCCATTAACCTACCTACTTCAGCGTGATACTCCGGAATACGACTTCCAGGTTTCAGTAATGCAGTAGCTTCGGTTTTGACCCTAAGCACAGCATTATATATATCCTTTTGTCTTTCCGTGTATCTACCATTGACTGGAATAGTGCGCGTCATGTCCGCATTGTAGTTTCCATACTCCGCACCAACATCCATAAGCAGGATATCTCCATCCACTAATGCCTCATTGTTATCCAAGTAATGCAAAACGCAAGAATTACCTCCTCCGCCAATTATGGGCTCATAGGCGAATCCTTTCGAGCGGTTGCGAACAAACTCGTGTAAGTACTCGGCTTCTACCTCAAATTCCATCACACCCGGCTTTACAAACTCCAGTATTCTTCTAAAGCCTTTTTCCGTGATATCGCAAGCTTTCTGCAATACTGCTACCTCCAACTCAGACTTCACACATCTTAAATCTTGCAATATTGGAAACAAGCGCTCATATTGGTAAAGAGGGTATTTGTCTTTGCACTCACGCACAAACCTTCCATTCCTAGTCTCAACTTCTGAGGCATTTCTAATGTGCTCGTTGCTATCCAGGTATACATGATCGCACTCTGCCAGAATGGTGTAGAAGAGCTTATCAAATTCCTTTGTCCATCTTATGTTATCGATACCGGAAGTCCTGGTGCCCTCATCCTTGGTGAGCTTGTGACCTTCCCAAACGGCTATTTCCTCATTTGTCTCCCTTAAGAAAAGAATCTCTCGCATTTTCTCATCGGGAAAATCAGGAGCAATTAGCACAATGGATTCCTCCTGGTCCACACCACTCAAGTAAAACAGGTTACTGTTTTGTGTAAACTTCATGGTGCCGTCGGCATTGGTGGGCATTATGTCATTTGCATGCACCACCGCCACTGACCTGGGCTTCATTCGTTTGGCCAGGTTTTCTCTATTTTGAATAAATAGCTCGTTGCTTATAGGTTCGTATCTCACTCAGATAATTTTGCTTGAAGTCTAGAAAGTCGTACATCGGAAGCGGCTCCTTTCAATTCGCTTTCACTTGTATTGTCAGCCTGGACCGTAGTGTAGAAGCGCTCGGCCATGTAAAGGAATAACGTACCACTGTTATCGGTATAGTCCATATTGATCCAGCCGGGTATTCCATCCACCTCTATTGACTTTGCATAGCCCTCCGTTGATTCGTACTCGAATTGCTGCGCAGACTGAGCTGAGGCGATGTATTCTGCGCCAAGGTAATCGTTCAGGGTAATGGTCATTTGCCTGTCTCCCTTCGAGTAGGTTTTAGATGCAGTACTAAAAGAGTAGCCTTGCGTGGTATACCTAGCACCATTTGGTTTCTCACTTCTTATGAATCCTTGAGTGGTTTCAGGCAACATATTGATGAGAACCTGAAAGCTGACACTTTTTGAAAGGTCCAGTGAGCCAAAATCTACTTCAGAGGGGGTGTAATCATCAATGGTACCTCCAGCATTGCTAGATCCTGATTCTGAAGATGGGGTTGTAGAATTATTATCATCAGCGTTTTTCTTCTTTTTCTTTCCAAAAAGGAAGTCGTCAATTACTTGATTTGCTTTTTTCTCCGCCTTTTTCTTAAACTTTATTTGTGCTTCTGAGAAATTCAGAGTTAGCAAACCGATAAATAGCGTGAGTAAGACTTTTTTCATGGTACTGTTTTTCAGGGTAATTAATACGATAAAATTACTACTTCTTTTATTGCCCCTAGGCTTGTCCGGACAACAATTGGGTTTCGGAGCAGAGCAAATTAATGGTCAGGTCCTTATTGAGAATAAGCTCACTGGAAAAGGAATAAAGATCGGGATCATCGATGGCGGATTTTTGAAGGCGGATCGGAACCCTTCATTGAAATCCGTTTTTGAAAACAAGCAAATCTTGGGTTATCGAGACTACTTGGATTCTGGCGCAGCACCCTATTCGGGAAGTAAGGCGCTAGATGATATTCATGGAACAGAGGTCTGGGAATTGATCGCCGGACATAACACAGAGAAGGACGTGCAGTATGGGCTTGCCACAGGTGCTTCCTTTTATCTCGCACGAACAGACCATGGCGGATACGAGCGAAGACAGGAAGAGCATAACGCCATAAGGGCCATGGAATGGATGGCCAGCGAAGGAGTGCGGATCATCAATCTGTCTCTAGGATACAACTATGGCTATGATGACAAAAATGAAAATTATCGACCTGATCAGATGGATGGAAAAAGTACGGTCCTTACTCAGGCAATAGACCGGATATCAGGGCAGTATGGGGTACTGATCATTGTAGCTGCGGGAAATGATGGAGATACAAAATGGCGAATCCTCAATTCACCCGCTGATTCAAAAAGTGCGCTGAGCATCGGAGCTACTAAGTACAAAACCTGGGACGATATGGACTACAGTTCTAAAGGACCAGAATGGCTTGGCTATGTAAAACCAGATGTTTCTTGCTATGCCTCTGGAGGAACATCTTTCTCCACCCCCATCATCACTGGGTTAGCTGCATGCCTTCTGGAAAAAGACCCGACCTTAACTGGAAAAGAGCTAAAAGAAATCATCATTGCATCTTGTAACCTTTCCGCACCAAATAATCACCTTGGGTACGGAGTACCTAACGCAGAAAAGGCTTTGCAGATAATGAATAATGAGATAGTAGAAGAAACTCAGCAGATCATTCGCACAGAAAAAGGAAGCTATAAACAAGCTGCTATAAAGAACATTCCGTACTTCACTGTTTACCATAAAAGTGGATGGAAGGTCATCCGGAAAGAAACCCTTAGAACCTCCAAAGACAAAATCAAGATTCAACGAGTAGAAAAAGCCACCTCTAGCACCATCATTTGGAAAGGAGGTTCAGTAGAAATCATTTGGGATTAATCCACTTGGCATTGTTCTTGGATTCATCAGTAGCATGAAAAAGCTATTGATATCCCTCGGACTCCTCACCTTATTGGCTGCATGCACCAGAAGACAGTATCTCACGTTTGAAAGTGATTTGCCTTTAAATGATCGAAACGAATTCTTGTTCGAAAACGAAAGCTTTCGACTTAGCTACTATTTTGTTAATGACAATGAACTGCGTGTTGAAGTCAAAAACAAGACCAAGAACTTTCTCATTATCGATTGGAGCAAGTCCTCCATCGTACACCAAGACCAATATCTTCCTTTCGTAGATGGTTCTATTAGCCTAACTGGTGTAGCCAGACAAGACATCATTGGAGATTATCAAACTACTTCTACTGGCTATGTAGACCTTGGGAGACAAACAGAGCATCTTCCGTCAAAAGGTACCACTTCAAGGACTATGAATTTTTTGGGATCTGATCTGCGCAACCTACCCTTCAACCAACCCTTTGAGCGAATACATCTTGGAACCACTACCGGAAAGAGGTACCAGTTTAGTTCGACCGATTCGACTGAATTCTTCGAAAGCTACATCTTTATCAATAGTGATCAAGAGGAAGGAAACTTTTTGAACCATCACTTTTGGGTGTCGTCCTTGGTGGAATGCGTAGATGGCTCTCCTAATAAGCTTCCCAACCAAGTGGTGTTTAGCAAGCTGACAGGCGCTAGTAACGTCATGATCGGGGCGGTTGTACTTCCGCTAGCCATACTCGCTGCAAGTGTGGAGGAGGATGAATAATTTTTTTTCGACCCCTTGTCCATTTTGAATACTCTGCCTCGTCTCTAGAGAAATATTTATCTTAACTAAAAACTCTACAGAAAATGAAAAAGTATTTGTACGTATTCAGAGGATTCGACGAAAACTATGAAAAACAATCACCAGAAGATATGCAGGCGCACTTCCAAAGATGGGGAGAATGGATGGAAAAGGTTCAAGCCCAAGGGCACGCTCTTGATGACCATTCCGGGAGGGTCGTTTCCGAGAATGGAAAAGTAGTGACCGATGGCCCTTTCAGTGAAGGAAAGGAATTAGTAGGAGGCTATGTGGTGGTAGAGGCCAAGGACTTTGACCATGCAGTCGAACTCTCCAAGGGTTGCCCAATCTTCGAGTTCAACTATTCTACGGAAATCAGAGAAGTGATGGAAGAGGGATAAAACCCTCC
>CAYYNA010000049.1:0-5011 GCA_964472815.1 uncultured Roseivirgaceae bacterium | reverse complement strand
CCTGCGGCCAATGCACTGGTCTCTTTGATGTTTTTTCAAGTCTCCAGATTTAACGCACGAACGGATGACGGAGGGAACTTGGTAAGACTACAAGATCAGGATAGAAGCCAATGGGATCAAGCGCTGATCGGGTTGGGTTTGGAATACTTAGAAAAAGCCTCAGCGTCAGAGGTATTGAATGAATACCTCATTCAAGCCTCCATCAATGCATCACATTGCACCGCAACCACTTTTGAAGAGACGGACTGGGGCAATATTCTGAGAATGTATGACCTACACCTTCAATTAAATAACAATCCCATCATCGAGCTGAATAGGGTCATTCCTCTGCAAAAAGTGCATGGATCGCTCTTGGCTAGTAAAGAACTAGAAAGGTTGGAAGCCACCCTGTTTTTTGAGGAGTACTATCTCTTCTATGCCATCAAAGCTCAGATTCTGGAAGATCTAGGTGATTTCGAAAAGTGCAAGCAGTCGCTAGAAACTGCCATCAAGTTTGTAAAGAATGAGAGAGAGGCCACCTACCTATCACAGCGACTCGCAGCTATCGTTTGATTTTACTCATGAACTCAACTGATTCAAGTTCTTTTAATACCTTGCTGGAAAGCGGAGCTTAGCCAAATGAACAAAGTCGTTTTAGTATTTCTCAGCACCTTGCTATTTGGGTGTGTAGCCCAGGTAAAGACCTATCAGCGCGAGGGTACAGATCTTTCCAGCTTCGAGTCCTGGTGCTGGCTGGAAGGGTGTGAAGTCACTTATCAGGGTCCTGGAGAATACTACGATCAAAAAGTGATCGATGAAATCGCAAACTCCATCGCCTTCAATATGCATGAAAAAGGGTACACGCAAGGTGATAACGAGAGCGACTTAGCTGTTAACTATTTCATCATCATTAAAGAAGACTCTACTTCTGTGAGCGATGAGTATAACGATCTGATTACCACTTCCTTCTACCCACAGTACGAGCGGTTTTTAAAAGGAAGCTTGATCATTGATATCATTAGCAGAGAAAAATCAGAGTTGCTCTTTAGAAGTACAGCTGTACGATACCTCGAAGTACATCCCGAATACGACGAGGAAATGATCCAAAAGGCTGTGCGTAAGGCAATGAAAAAGGTGCCCGCCAAGAAGTAGACTCTTCCAAATCATCACAACTTTTCATCTTGCTTTCCTGTAACTTTGCGCCCCCATGAGCGAGAAGGATTACGAGCTGATCGAGTTGCCAAATGGCATCCGGGTCATCCATAAGGAAATAGGACATACCAAAATTGCCAATATCGGCTTGATGCTAGATATCGGCAGCAGGGATGAGACTCCTGAAGAGCAGGGACTGGCGCACTTCCTGGAGCACATGGCGTTCAAAGGGACCAAAAAACGAAGCTCCTACCACATCATCAATCGGCTGGAGTCTCTGGGTGGTGAATTGAACGCATACACCACGAAAGAGAAAATCTGTTTTTATGCTTCGCTGCTCGACTTGCACATTGAAAAAGCAGTAGAGCTGTTGGCGGATATCACCTTCCACTCCACGTTTCCAGAAAAGGAAATTACAAAAGAACGGATGGTGATACTGGAAGAGATGAGCATGTATCGAGATACCCCTGAAGATGCATTGCAGGATGAATTTGACGAGCAGCTCTTTCCGAACCACGCGCTAGGAAAAAATATACTGGGCACACAAGAAACGGTAAAGTCCTTTCGGCAAGATCATTTCAACTCGTTCCTTGCCAGAAACCTGAATACTGAGAAAATCATCCTCGCTAGTGTGGGTAATTATCCGGCCAAAAAGATCATTCGACTCGCGGAGAAGTACCTAAAGCCCATACCTCATAAAAATCATACACCTGCCAGATCCTGGGTAAGTGAGTACACGCCCACCAGAAAGGAACTAAGAAAGCCCATTTCTCAGGCACACTTTGCTTTAGGCCTACCCTCCCTATCCATCAAGGATGAAAACAGAATTCCGTTCTTCTTCCTTTCCAATCTCTTGGGTGGACCAAGCTTGAACTCTCGGCTAAATCTCAGCTTAAGGGAAAAGCATGGATTGGTATACGGGGTGGATGTCAACTACGCTCCTTACCTGGAAACAGGTCAGTTCGCGATCTACTTTGCGACGGATCCTAAAAACTTAAAAAAGAGCCAGCGGCTGGTGCTGAAAGAGATAGAACAGCTGAAAAATAAGCCACTCGGTAACCTGCAGCTCCACAAAGCAAAAAACCAACTGAAGGGACAGATGGCCCTGTCTGAGGAGAACAAAAACGCGATCATGCTGATGATGGCGAAAAGTCAGTTGGACTTGAAAAAAGTCCCGGACCTTTCTGGCACCTTCAAAAAGATCGACAACATCACTTCGGGGCAAATACAGGAGCTCGCCAAGACCTATCTACCTGTGGAAAAAATGAGCTCACTGACTTACTTACCAGAGTAAGCCATTTTACCTTAGTGTTTCAGGCATAATTGCACTGATTGAACATGAACGTACAGATAACTGAATTGACTTCTGCAGAAGAAGCTGAGTACAAAAAACTCATTCTGAAGGGTTTGGCAGAAGATGCAGAATGCTTTCGGATCACACCGGAGGATGAAGAGCAGGCGCCATTTCCGACTAAAGGTCAAAGCGATAGCTTCACCTTAGATGCATATTTGAATAACCAGCTGGTAGGGGTAGCAAGCTTCAAAAGAGATGGCGAGGACAGGATGAAGCTGCGACATAAAGGGATCCTCTTCAAAATCTATGTGGACCCGGCATATCGAAAAAAAGGGATTGCAAAATGTTTGATCCAAGAGGTGATCAACCGTGCGAAGAAAATCAAGGACTTAGAACAAATCAACTTGACGGTGATCCCCACCAATGAGCACGCAAAGCTTCTCTACGAAAAATTTGGATTCAAAACGTTCGCTTCGGAAGAAAGAGCGATCAAGTGGGAAGGCAAATATTTCACTGAGGATCAGATGAAATTGGTGTTGTGAAACAGGCAAGCTGATTAACCGCTAAGAATATGACGAATTATGATATTAAAGGAATGAGAACTGCTATGCTAATCACAATGATCCTTATGATCACTTTCTTGGTTCTACATTTAAGATCATACACCAGGAATCAGGAGCTGGAATACGAACTACTCTTACAAAAGAGTCTTTTCGAATCGACCACTGAAAATCAGCAATCCAAAATTGACTCATTAATTATTGAACTAAATAGATTCAATCAAGATTCACTTTCATTAAGCCCTGAATAACTCACTGCTGCTCTACTTGAAAAGTAGATACCAATTTCCACTAAAAAACTAGCAGGAGAATCCAAATAATCTATTTTTGCGCGCTTATTTAAAAAGCAGCATGCAAAGAATCTTTCGAAATTTCACCTTCAACCCTAAAAACGACATCCTTTCTGGATTAACTGTAGCACTAGCATTGGTGCCGGAAGCCGTGGCGTTTGCATTTGTAGCAGGCATAGACCCGATGGTAGGCCTTTACGGTGCATTTATGATGGGCCTTATCACTTCGCTCTTTGGTGGAAGACCGGGGATGATCTCTGGTGCAACCGGAGCTATGGCTGTGGTAATGGTTCACCTGATTCAAAAAGGAAATGAAGTAGGTGCTACCCTGACCAACCCCGTGGAGAATCTGGGTTTGCAATGGCTTTTCATTACGCTCTTGATTGTCGGAGTGATCCAGGTGAGTGCTGGTGTACTACGACTGGGAAAATTTGTGCGCTTGATCCCGCATCCAGTGATGATGGGTTTCGTGAATGGCTTGGCCATCGTCATTTTCCTCTCTCAGCTGGGTATGTTCAAAAAGACGATTGATGGAGAAGCTTCCTGGATCCAAGGAACAGAGTTGTACACCATGCTCGCACTGGTAGGCCTGACCATGGCTATCATGTACTTCCTACCCAAACTCACCAAAAAGGTACCTGCTGCTTTGGTGGGGATTGTGGTAGTTGCTGCCATCACTATCCTTTTTGGATTTGAGGTAAGCACGGTCGGCTCATTCATCCGAGATGGAGGTGGCAATGGGCTGCAGGGAAGTCTTCCCAGCTTTCAGCTTCAAATCTTTAGTCTGATAGATACACTGACTGGACATTGGGGACTGATCGTGTCCACTGCTTTTCTTTTGGCTGCAGTTGGCCTAATCGAATCATTGATGACACTCAACCTGGTGGATGAAATCACGAACACTCGAGGAAGCGGAAATCGGGAATGTGTGGCGCAAGGTGGCGCCAACTTGCTGAACGGACTCTTTGGTGGCATGGGAGGCTGTGCGATGATCGGTCAATCCATCATCAATGTAAACTCTGGCGGTAGAGGCAGACTCTCTGGATTGGTGGCCGCTCTTGCGCTACTTAGCTTCATTCTTTTCGGCGCGCCTCTCATTGAACAAATACCAATCGCGGCGCTAGTGGGAGTCATGTTTATGGTGGTCATCGGAACGTTTGCCTGGAGTAGCTTCCGCATCATGAACAAAATACCACTGGCTGATGCGATCGTGCTCGTCACTGTCTCGGCTGTCACCGTATGGCAGGATTTAGCCATTGCTGTGATTGTAGGTGTAATCATGTCGGCCCTGGTTTTTGCCTGGCAAAATGCGACCATGATCCGTGCCCGCAAACACCTGAAGGAAAACGGCACCAAAGTCTACGAAATATGGGGACCGCTATTCTTTGGCTCGGTGCAAAGCTTCAACGCGAAGTTCAATGTTGCTGAGGATCCGGAGAAAGTAGAATTAGACTTTATCGAATCACGAGTCAGTGACCACTCCGGTATAGAGGCTATTTCTGCTCTCGCAAAAAAGTACAAGGATGCTGGCAAAGAGATTCGGTTAACGCATCTCAGCCCGGAGTGCAAAACGCTTTTGTATAAGGCAAGTCCTGTCTTTGAGGAGATCATCGAAACTTCCGTGGATGACCCTAGATATCACGTGGTAACCGACCTAATGGACAAAGAAGTGTAGCTTTTTTTAATCAAAAAGGAGAATAAAAGTTCTCCCGTAACAACCTATCTTTACGGCCATG
>CAYYNA010000048.1:10570-17912 GCA_964472815.1 uncultured Roseivirgaceae bacterium | reverse complement strand
TAAATGCAGTTAGAGATCAAGAAGCAGAGTTTTCTAGTAGCCACATTGGAGGTTACTATATCCTGATGAATGATCTTGATCTTTCCACTGCTACTTCAGATCCCGGAGGCGAGTTTTACAATGGCGGTTTGGGTTGGGACCCAATTGGCGGTCATCCTACAAGCTTCTCCCAGATAAAACCCTTCATAGGAGCTTTTGATGGAAATGGCTACACCATATCAGGACTAACAATTAATCGACCAGAGCAGAGTAACACTGGTCTTTTTGCCCGAATAGGCAGATTCAGTTCTCAAAACGGAGATATTCATGATCTGCATTTGGCTGATGTAGATATTACTGGTAATGAATTAGTAGGTGCTTTAGTAGGGTCGAATGATGGAAGTAATATCCCAATTAGAGATATATCTGTTATGGGGAAGGTCTCGGGAATAAGCTCTATAGGCGGGATAGCAGGAGGCTCTGCATCCATCGAACGCAGTTATTCAGCCGCCGATGTTTCAGGAACAGTTAGTGTTGGAGGCATCATTGGTAACAATGGAAGCATAAGTGAATGCTATTCGACAGGAGAGATTTCTGGAACTACCTCAGTTGGAGGGTTGATAGGCATTTGCAGACCAAATAGTGGTTGTGAAGTTGCGGATTCGTATTCCACAGCCAATGTCACGGTATCTGGTAATTTTTCAATATCTGCGGGAGGGCTTATAGGCAGTATGGTAAGCATTAACTCTAATTTTCCTTATGTACGAGAATCCTACGCTACCGGAACAGTAAGTTTTCCAGATGATGAATTTGACCAAAACTATGGGTATGGAGCCATCGGAAGGTTATCTGGAGATTTTGCTATCAGTTCTCAACAGCTAAGAAACATATTCTTTGACTTTTCTTCATGCAATATTGAGTTTGCACCAACACAACAAGGAGAAGGAAAACAAACTTCCGAGATGGTGTTGCAAGCAACTTTTGAAGATTTTGATTTTGGTTCAGAAGGCCCATGGACAATAGATGAAGGTTCGTCTTATCCCTATTTAAAATGGCAAGGATCAGCTCAGTCCTTCAATTTACCACCCACTTCAATAGCAGACCCGATTCCCGATGTTGCTAACCTTGCTGATTTAATTGTAGCTTGTTCCGTGGAGGAGGCTCCAGCAGCACCAACAGCTACTGATGCATGCGGCCGAACCGTGGAAGGCACAACTGATTTGGAATTTCCAATCTCGGAAATTGGAACAGTAGTAATCACGTGGACATATTCCACACCAAATGGGGAGGTATCCACCCAAACACAGAACTTGATTATTGAGGAGGATGACAATGCACCTGTCCCTACTGCAGCCTCACTTCCTGATTTGACTGGGGTTTGTTCTGTTGAAATTACAGACATTCCTACGGCAGAGGATGAGTGTGAGGGAACCATTATAGGTGTTGCTGATGTGGATTTACTTATAACCAATCAGGGAGAAACAACGATTACTTGGAGCTTTGAGGACAGTGAAGGAAATGTTTCTACGCAGACACAAAATGTATTTTTGGATGACACCATCGATCCTATTCCTAATGCGGATCAACTTGCAGATATTACAGTGCAGTGTGAAGTCACGGTTTTAGCTGCTCCCACTGCGACTGATAATTGTGCTGGAGAGGTAACGGGTGTTACTGATGCTACACTCCCCATTACTGCTCAAGGTACGAGTGTGATTACCTGGACGTACACAGATGATAATGGTAATTCGGTAACACAGGATCAGAATATCATAATTCAAGATGACACATCACCTGTTCCAGATGTTTCCACATTGCCTGTAGTATCTACTAATTGCGATGGTGCTATTACTGAGCTAGTGGCTCCTACAGCAACCGATAATTGTGCTGGAGCTATCACAGGTACAACCGATCAGGTCTTACCATTTACACCCACCGCAGATACCCAAATTCTTTGGCAGTTCGAGGATGGCAATGGAAATTCCGTGATTCAGTTTCAGGACATAAGCATCACCCAATCTGATGCAGTTACGGTAGAGGAATCTCTCTGTGATGGAGCGGAATTTACATTTCCCGATGGAACTGTTTGGATGGGTGAGACGACTCAAGTAAGCACCTTAACAAATCAGCAAGGTTGTGATAGTCTTATCACTACAAATATCACTATCCTACCGCTTCCTGAAGTAGACTTGGGAGAGGATGAAGTATTTGGATGCGTTGGAGAAGAGCTAACGTTTTCAATAGATGAGTCTAGTGTTGAATTTACCACCTACACGATCAGTACACTGTTTGGAAACACTTCAACTGATGGGCCATTGACTTTTGAATTCAGCAATGCTTTGGCAGCTGCAACCACCACAGGAGATGTCTTTGTCACGATTGAGTTAACTGGAATAGATGGTTGTATTGGCACTGATCAAGTTCAACTCTTTGACAATACTATGATCAATTGGTCCAATGGAGTCATACAAAACAATGATCCTTCCATAACCATTACAAATGCTGTTTTGCCAATTACAGCCGATAGCTTCGAGTGGGATTTCGGAGATGGAACGACCAATACCACAGATTTAGATCCGACGCATACGTATACAGCAAATGGTGATTTTGAAGTCAAATTGACTGTTAGCAACGAGTGCGGCGATGAGTCACAATCTACTATAGTTTCGATTGCTGGAATCGAAGATCCTTTAGGTGTTCCCTCTGGTGAGTTACCGGTTTATCCAAATCCGGTATCAGATTTCATCTATTTTGAAGCGGATAAGTCCTTGCACTACAAATTATTCAGTTTAGAAGGCAAGGAGGTTTTGTCAGGAGTTAGCAATGGCGAAATAGATCTAAACTCGATAGATCAAGGTCAGTACTTACTTCATTTGCTTACTGGGGATCAGCTTATCAGAACAGAAAAAATCATAAAGACAAACTAAGGAAGCTGCACTAAGGCAGCAAAGCAGGCACCTCGACTAGTTGTTGGGGTGCTTTTTTATTTTCGAGATTATCCAGATGGGAGCGTAAAGGATAAAGAAATAAGGTATTAATATGATATCCATCCATACGATATACCAAGGCCATCCACCAAGCAGTGCCAATAGTGTCCCATGCTCTGGTTTTACATTTAGGTACAGGTAGTTTGCGTCTAGCACCCAGTTAACCCCGATAATGGTCACCATGTAAATCTGGATGAATAGAAATGTTTGCCAGATTCCTTTTAAGGTTGGGCGAAGTTTGAATACAACCATTTGGTAGATTACGAACACAATCAAGCCAACGTGTACGGTCCAGAACTTGAGGAATTCATAGTGTGGAAAATTGAATTTAAGACCGGGAGTGATGATGGCTTGAATTGCCCCTGCTAGTACAATGTAGTACAGAAGGTTGAACATACGTTGCGTCCTGAAAAATACAAAGACGGGAAGAATCAAGGCAAAGAAGTTGCAGAAAATGAGTGGAAGATCTGTCTCAAAGTAAAATCTACCTAAACTACTTTCTATTATGGCCCAGACGATTATGACCGAGGAGAGCACATAGGAAATGCCTTTGAATATCCGCTCCTTTTTTAAATCGTCTGAGCGCATGCCTAACCATACCAGAAATGATCCGAGCACCGTCAAAGTGATGAGTGCCGAAAAGTACTCAAAACCATACCATTCAAATTTCTCAGTACTGTAGAATATATCTTTCCAACTCATGATTATGCTGTTAATTGATAGTCTTTCAATCTAATTTCTACCTGATAACCCTTAGACGAAGGTTTCTGAACCATGCTGCCGCTCATGTTGTCCAGGATACTCTTCACTATTGTGTAGCCAAGTCCATCCTGAAGTACTTTAGCAGCACTTCGTCCATTGTCTTGAACTTTAATAATCAGTTCCGATTTTCTCTCTTTTATTTCAACCTCTAAAGCGGGTTCGGGATGACTACTCAATGCGTACTTGATGCAGTTTGTTACCAGTTCGTTTAGTATAAGTCCAACAGATATACTGGTCTGAATATCTGAAACAATATTTTCCATCTTAAACCTCTGATTAATGGTATTTCCCTTGTGGAGTGAGTCGATTATCATCTCAATTAAGCAGGTCAAGTATTCATCCAGTGCTACATTAGCAAAGTCCTCGTGAGAATACAGGTGCTCATGGATGAGCGCCATGGATTTAATTTTATTTCTTGTTCCTGTAAGGACTTCTTCTACCTCGTCGGAATCAGATCTGCGCTTGTGCATGTTGATCATGCTAATAATCATTTGGAGATTGTTCTTTACCCGGTGATGCACTTCTTTCAAGAGCATTTCGTATTCTTTATTCCTCAGATCTAAACTCTTAGTCCTTTTGCTCACTTTATCTTCAAGTTCTTCCGTGTATTCTTTTTGCAGTTCTTCATTCACCTTGAGTTGCTCGATCAACTTATTTTGCGCAATGTCCTTATCCCTTCGAATGGCACTTATACGGGCTGTCAGACCGAGAGTCAAGATGAAAACTTCTGCCACTAATCCGATTTGGAAGAGATGATTGTAATCCGATGCACTTCTGCTGGTAGAAAGCACTTGTCCTGAAATCAGGATAGCAAAGAGTATGAAGAATCCAGTAAGATAGTAGTACTTAATGCTGGAGGGGTGATGGAATATCCTGATAATAAACCACAGTATTAGCACCACTTGACCAGATAAGAATGGTGCTTTGTATAGCAGGGAGTGTTGCACATCTATTCCAGCAGCGTACAGACTGATAGAAAGTACGGTGTAGAAGTTGGTAAACCATATTGCAATCAAAATAAGCTTTCTGGAGAAGGGATCAGTATTCTTTAAATCCAGAAAACTGATAGTAAATAACAAATAGAAGATGCTCAGAAGCGAGCCAAACAACCAAATCCAGATCGGGGGCACGTTGTTGATGGCCGAGAAAAACGTCCCCAGTATTCCGTACTGGTAGGCAAAAAAACACATGATAGAAAAGATATATAAGACATAGTGTAGGTACACCACCGCTCGCGTTCTCAAGTACAGAACAGCGGACACCAGTAGAGGAAACAATAGGAATGCCTGGAATATGTACTGCTTGATACTCTCACTTTTCTCCTTTTCCAAAAAGGTTGTTTTTTCATCAATTGATATACTTAGGAGCTTGCTATCCTTCTCATCTACAAAAGGGTAGAAAAGCAAATAGGTGGTGTCATTTCCGTTCAACCTGATTTCAAGGTTATTTCCCTGACCAAGTAACAATCCTTCAGTTGAGTAAAAGTTAATCTTATTGAGGTTTCGCTTTCCACCACTCAAGACATATACACCGTCCTGCGTGTTTGAGATCTTCACCTTTGCCCAGTAGGATTGCTTGATGGCCAATTGATCTAGCTCTTCTAAGGCAATAAATGATGTAGGAATAACTGTTTCTTTACCTTTTGCGACACGGATGTTTGCTTCTAGAGATGCATTGACTTGAAGAATTGCAAAAAGGTACAAGTAGGCCATCAAGAAATCTTCATGAGTTGTTTTGAGACCTCTTCTCTATAACTTCTGCTAATCGGTAAGCTTCTTTCCTCTATGAAGACAGAATCCTTATCGATCCCAGTAACGCTCTTGATATTCACGATGTATGACCTATGTATCCTCAAAAATGCCGGATTTCGGATCTTTTCGGAGGTGTTGTTGAGATTTCCAGAAAGGGTAAACTCTTTAGTAGGGGTGACGAATCGGGTATAGCTTCCATCTGCCTGCAGATATAGAATATCTTCTGTGAAGACCTTTTCAAATTTATTTCCCGCCTTCAAAAAGACGAAATCCATCTTCTGGTTTTCTGAATCAAGAACTGTGTTGTAGTGATTATTGAATGCAAGTTCTAGGGCAATGATTACATCTTGATCGTCGTAAGGTTTTGTAAGAAAGGAGGCTGGGCGCGTCTTAAGTGCCCTGTCAACTGTTTCCCGGTCGGAGTTTGCAGTCAAAAAGATGATTGGAAAAGCACGTTCTAGCTCATTGACGATGTTGATACCATCATCTCCGCCCTTCAAAAAAATATCAACCAACAACACATCAGGTTTTTGTTCCTTGATGGATTTCATCGCCTCTTCACGGTTTTTGGCGATACCGGTTACCATCATTCCCTGTTCCTCTATTATTTCCTTTAGATCTTGAGACGTAAGAGGATTGTCTTCAAGAATTAGAACATTTATGTTCATGTTAGTGGAGGTGGTTACTGGTTGAAATATGTTTATCTACCTATCAAACTAACAAAGAATCCCAAGAAATGGAAATGCAACGAGTGTAACTGATTTAAGGAATCTATTCGGAGTGGGTTGGTTTTGGAATTCTGAGGAAAAGATAGAGATAGGAGAAATTTCATATCGCCAAAGCGACAATTTGAAAGATCTTATGGCCCAATGATGAGTATAAAGGGAGGTTTTCTAAACAAATGGTTTAACCTTTCGTTCTCCGATTAGAAAAAAGAAAACCCATGAGATTGTCCTTAATTTTAGTTCTTGGCCTAGCATATATTGCTGGTGCTTGCCAGTCCAAACCTTCCTCTTCAACAGAGAACTATTCATATCCAATTGAAAAGTCAGACCAAGAGTGGAAAGAGATTCTTTCTGATGAGCAATTTTATATTCTTCGGCAGCAGGGAACTGAACGTGCGTTTACCGGAGAGTACTGGGACAATAAGAAGAAAGGAACCTATTATTCAGCAGCTACCGGGCAGCCCTTATTTAGTTCTGAGCATAAGTATAAATCAGGTACTGGATGGCCCAGCTTCTACAAACCAATTGACGAAGGAGCGGTTCAAGAGATTGCCGACAGAAGTTATGGTATGGTCAGAACGGAGATTGTAGATAGCGGAAGTGGTTCACACCTTGGTCACGTGTTTAACGATGGGCCTGCACCCACTGGTTTGCGATACTGCATGAACTCTGCTTCAATGATATTTGTAGCTGATGGTGATGAGCTCCCGGATATTGTGAAGGAGTGGAAAGAGAAGTACGAGAAGTAGTTTTTCTAACCGTAGTAACAGAGTGACAAGAATTTGAGAGCTCACTTCTTGCGCTGATACCACTATGAGTGCATGACCTTCATGTACTCTATCCACGGCCCTATTTCAGATTTATACTGTTTTGCCATTACTCGATTTATTTGCGACATATGGCTGAGGTCATGAGCAGTCCAGGTTGAAAGTAGGTGTTGCAACGTCACCGTTCCGAGGGCCGGATGAGTTCCTCTCAGCTTCAGGTCCTGTTGGGATAGATTAAAACCTCGGAGCGTTTTCAGGTTTTCTCTGCGTAGATATTCGAACTGGTCCAGTAGCTGATTCAGTGTTTTTCCTTCACTTTTCTTCTCTTGAGCAAATCGATCAAAAGGGGTGAAGGGAGCTGTTTCTTGGGC
>CAYYNA010000048.1:0-10470 GCA_964472815.1 uncultured Roseivirgaceae bacterium | reverse complement strand
TAGGATTTCATCAGCTCCTTGTAGTCTTCGATCGCTTTGTTGAGGATTTTCTTTGCGGTCTTAGCATCCTGAAAGTCTTCTACTTCCACTGTTTTGTTTTCCAGCTTTTTGTAGTCTTCAAAGAAGTTTTGCATCTCTTTGATGAAGTGCCTACCTAACTCAGAGATATCATTGATATGGTTTACACTCATATCGTTTTCGGCGACAGCTATGATCTTGTCGTCCTTTTCTCCATTGTCTAGCATACGCATAGCACCGATCACTTTGGCAGATACAATACACATAGGTACAATGGTGATTTGAGACAGCACTAGGATATCTAACGGGTCATCATCATCACAAAAGGTTTGTGGAATAAAACCATAGTTAGCAGGGTAGTACATGGAAGAGTAGATCACCCGATCCATTTTAAGCAGGCCCGAATCCTTATCTAGTTCGTATTTCGCTCGTGTGTTCTTGGGTATTTCGATAATCCCTTGGACGACATCAGGTACATTTTCTCCGATAGGTACTCTATGCCATGGGTTATTTGGGTCTTTTTCCATTGTCTTAGTTTAGTTTTTGGATAGCAAGCTGCGCTACATGTTCGCCAATGGATAGGGAGGAAGTTGCGGCAGGTGATGGAGCATTTCCAACATTAACGAATTTCTCATGTTCGATGATCAAGAAATCATCAATCAAACCGCCTTTTCTATCACATGCCTGGGCGCGTACTCCAGCGCCTCCTTTAATCAAATCTTTCTTTCCCACTTCAGGGATCAGTTCTTGTAGGGCCTTTGTAAAAGCTGCTTTTGAATAAGATCTGTAGAACTCGCCAAATCCTGTCTTCCAGTATTTTTTAGCAACCCTTAGAAAACCGGGATAAAAGAGTGATCCCATAAACTCTCCCCATTTCACATTTCCTTTCTTATATCCCTCTCTTGCGTACGCCAGAACTGCGTTTGGCCCAGCTTCCACACCGCCATTGATCATCCGAGTGAAATGAACGCCTAAGAATGGGAAGTTAGGGTCTGGTACTGGATAAATCAGGTTCTTTACTAAGCCCTCTCGTTCCGGTGTGAGCTTGTAGTACTCTCCGCGAAAAGGTATGATCTTGTAGTTGATCTTGGCTCCAGTCATTTTTGCGACTTGGTCCGAATGTAGACCTGCGCAGTTTACTACCACTCGGGTTGTTAGCCTTTCTCCTGAAGTATGAACATGGATGAACCCTTTGGCCTCTTCAAACTTTACCAGCTTGTTGGATGAAAATATCTCTCCCCCAAAGTGCTTGAACTTTTCAGCATACTTATCGGTGACCTCAGAGTAATCAATGATTCCAGTCTGAGGTACGTATAGGCCACTTAATCCGTTTACATGAGGCTCATGTTCTTTAAGCTCTTCTTGCTTTAACTTTTTGATGCCTTTGAGGCCGTTGGCTTTTCCTCTCTCGAAAAGCGTATCCAAGGACTTCAGTTGAGACTCGTTCGTGGCAACTACTATTTTTCCGGTGATTTCGTAGTTGATTCCTTCCTCATCACAGAAACTGATCAGTTGGTTGTAGCCATCAACGCAGTTTTTTGCTTTATAGCTTCCTGGCTTGTAGTAAAGTCCGGAATGGATGACTCCACTGTTGTGACCTGTCTGGTGTGTAGCAATCGTTCGCTCTTTTTCCACCACAGCAACCTTGTAGCTTGGGTTTTTCTCCTTGATTTTTAAGGCTGACGCCATACCGACGATTCCACCACCTATCACAACAACATTGTACATATACCTGATCGATTAGATCTGCAAATATGGTGGGTCTTCTTTGAATGAGAAACTCAAAATGAGCTAAGAGAAATTAATCCGGCCATTTAATGGTTTCATCATCAACGTAGAACGGACTCCACTGTATTTCTATGAGGATATTTAGATCCACCCAAAAGTTTATTTGAGTTTTGTCTGATGAAAAAAGGTGATGGTCAGGCGCCTCCTCGCTGGACATATCTTCAAACTCAATGTCATTGATTTGCAAGGCGGTGAATTGGTCCATTAGCTCTTCTTTATCCAGGCCAATTAGTGGTTCATTAAAAAGAAGATACTCGTCTGAGTACACAGAAATTCCGCTTAACCGCCAGTCGTTTTCCTGATCAAACGTGAAGTCAACATATAACTCGTGGTATTCCCAAGAATCATATCGATCCTTTCTTTCTTCATCGTAAGCCTCTTCAATTATCTCATTTGGTTTTCCAAGAAGCGATTTCACTTCCTCTCGGGACATGCCAAATTTGATCTGCCCTAACCCGACACCTGGTTTTATTTCGGATAATTGTATTTTCTTCATCTTGATTCTGATTGAATTGCCGTAGATACTTGGTCTATAAAGAGCTTGGGCTGATCCACGTAAAGCAAGATTTCCCGAAACACTTTCTTCTTTCCATACATACTGGACAAAATTGAAGATTCTTGCAAAGATATTTTCACGTTATGACCTTCTAGTGAGTTCAGTGGGGAAAGAAAAGCGCGATCCTTCTCCTTGGGTACTTCCAATTTGAATGCTTCAATCTCTTTTATACCACTCAATGGGAAATTAGCTTCGTAAAAAATGCCCCAACTCAGCCTCAGTTGACCATCAGCAATCTTGATTGGCCTTCTTGATAGGGATTTTAGGATTCCAAAAATCTGTAGACCAGAGTAAACGCTGAGACCGGTAAATATCCATGCGATGTAACTACTCCATTTTTCTATTAGCAAGTGTACCGCAAGCGTCTCAATACCGATAATCAAAATCAATGCACCTAATACAGCAATGGAACCAGTCTCTTTGTGATAGCTAAACTCATTCTCGCTATTCATTTTCTTCTTCCAACTATAGAAGCCATAGTAGATCATAGATAATTCTGTGGAAAAGATCCTGGCTAGAAACGGAGGCATGATCTTTTGACAAGCTGTTCTTGCCGCTGTATGAAAATCTACTTCTACTATCTTATTTTTCCTCCTGAGGGCTCCAGTGAGTTTGCTGAGAACAATCAGAATGATTCCGACTTCAATAGTCGAAAGTAACCAGGGGCTAAAAAAAGTGAATTCCTTTTGATAATCCTTCGGGAGGATGTGAAGTGCCAGGAACAATCCCAAGATGAAAACCAAGAACGTAAAACTATTAGGGATGGTGGTTTTTCTTACAAGAAGGTAGAAGATAAGCGGAATGGTAGCAATTAGGTCAATCGATAAACCAAGTGATAATTGGAAAGGATTTGCTGCGAATAGTTCGGATTGTGATACCCAATAACACAGCAAGAAAAGCGAAGCTGGGATGAGAAGAAGAACCTGATGATGGGGTAGTTGCTTTATCATAAGCTAGACTTTTTACCTAGTAAGTAATAAGAAAAGGGATGTTATTACATCCCTTCTCAAATAAATTAGAAATATGAAAATGCAGGTTATTCTTCCAGTTTTACTGCATCAATCTCAGCCTCTTTTACCATCTGATTGAACTCACCAATTCTGGTATCGAAAATCTCATTAAGTAATTTCAACTGTTCGTCAATCTTTGCTGTGACTTCATCATAAAAAGCCAGGGAAGAATCCGTAGGCCCATAATTACCTACGCCAGATAGTGATGCCAAGTGTCCCAATTTATTGTTCAGCCTGATTGGGAAGTTCAATGGGTCTTGGCCGCTTTCATTTTTGGTTTGATAAAGTGTCTTCTCGATCGTGCCCATGTCCTTGATCATTGCTTTGGCAAACTCTTTTAGCTCCTCATTTTCCTCCACTCGTGACAGCACATCATTTATCTGGCCTTTTGCTTTCCTAATATTGATAATGCCCTCATGCGTCTCTGTGAGCTTGTCTCTTACCTTCATCAGGAAGTCAAATTGCGACTGATAGTCCGCTTGCGTTGCGGAGGCTCGAGGATCTGCAACTAAGGTGAAGTCTTGCATTTGCTCGGATCCATTTACGTTCATACTGACTTTATAGGATCCAGGAACAGCCATTGGTCCACTAGTAGTTGCCCACCAGAGAATCATACCGTCAAAAGTTTTGGCCCCTTCGTATCGCATGTTCCAGTTCATGGTGTTGAATCCTGGCTCAACGCTTAGCTGTTTTTCTTTCTCCTTTTTGTTGGGATGGGTTGAATATACGCTAATCACATCTCCATCTGATTCATGGATACTTATTCTTATCGTATCTGTTTTGCTAGTGTCTTGTACATAATAATTGACTATGACCCCACCTGGGTGGTTTGTTCCAGCCGTTTTTGAATCTCTTCCATTTCCTCCACCCATTCGATAGCTATCCATTGGTTTGAATAAATAATGGGATTTTCCCTTTGCTTCCTCTGATTGGTGCAGCGTGGTGAGGTCATCGATCATCCAAAAACTTCTTCCCTGAGTCGCCGCAATTAAGTTGTCATTTTTAATGGCAAGGTCAGTAATTGGAACAATTGGAAGGTTCATTTGAAATGGTTGCCACGAGGCGCCATCATTAAACGAGACGTACATTCCTGCTTCTGTTCCAGCGTAGAGAATTCCTTTTTTGCTTGGATCGGCTCTTAGGACCCTGGTGAAGTGCTCTGCTTGGATCCCATTCGTGATTTTTTTCCAAGTTGCTCCATAGTCTTCCGTTTTGTACAAATAAGGAGCATAATCACCCATTTTATACCTAGTGCCGGCGATGTAAAGCCCTCCTTTATTAAAAGGATCTATCTCCACACTATTGATCATCATCCACTCAGGCATGCCGGCAGGGGTAACGTTTTGCCAACTTCCACCATTGTCCTTCGTGACGTGCATTAGGCCATCATCAGAACCAGCCCAAATCACGCCTTCTTCATGATAAGATTCCACCGCTGCAAAAACGGTACAGTAGTATTCCACACTTGTGTTGTCCTTGGTAATCGGACCTCCAGAAGAGCCCAGTTTGCTAGGATCGTTTCGGGTAAGATCAGGGCTGATAACTTCCCAAGTTTGCCCCTCATTCTCAGATACGTGCAAATGATTGGAGGCCGTATAAAGTCTGTTTGGATTGTGTGGCGAGAAGAAGATCGGGAAATTCCATTGAAACCTATATTTCATGTCTTCAGCTCCATGACCCATCGGATTGTCTGGCCATACATTCACGGCTCTGATTTGTTCATTTTCATGGTCCACTCTCGTCAGAAATCCATCGTAGCTACCTCCATAGACAATTTCGTTATTGTCTGGCTTAGGAGCTATGTGTGCACTCTCTCCGCCTGCGGTGGACTCCCAGTCTTCTTCACCAATGAAACGGCCTCCAGAACGATGATTGATTCGAACAGTAGAATTGTCCTGCTGCGCACCGTAGATGCGATATGGAAATGAATCATCTGTGGTTACGCGATAGAATTGAGCGGTTGGTTGATTTCGATAAGTTGACCAATTCTCTCCTGCATCGTAAGAAACCTGAGCTCCACCATCATCTCCGATGACCATACGTTGGTTATCTTCGGGAGCGATCCACAAATCATGATGGTCCCCATGCGGTGCATTATATGTTTTGTAGGTCTTACCACCATCCGTAGACTTGTGATAACGGACGTTTAGCACGTAAACAATGTCCTCATCTTGTGAGTCAGCATAAATGCGTGTGTAGTACCAGGCTCTTTGTCTAAGCTTTCGCTCTTTGTTTATGAGCTTCCATGTTTTTCCTGCATCGCTGGATTGGTAGACACCACCCTTTTCGTTTTCGATGATTGCCCAAACTTTATTGGAGTTTGCGGGTGAAACGGTCACACCAGAAATTCCCCAGGTGCCTTTTGGCAGCCCTTCGTTTGAGGAAATATTGGTCCACGTATCTCCGCCATCCGTACTTTTCCAAAGGGCAGATCCGTCACCTCCGCTTTCCAAAGAGTAGGGGGTTCTTCTTATTCTCCAAGTGGAAGCGTAAAGTATTCTGGGATTGTTGGGATCGAAGGTGAGATCTACTGCTCCTGCATCTGCATTGGCGAAGAGCACTTTCTCCCATGTTTTTCCTCCGTCCTTGCTTCGGAACACTCCTCGCTCCGATGACGACTTGTAAAGGTCACCCATCACTGCTGCATAAACTAAATCCGGATTTTTTGGATGAATTCGGATTCTAGGAACATGCCTCGAATTTTCCAAGCCAATCTTGTTCCAAGTAGCGCCCGCATCTTCTGATTTCCACATGCCGTACCCTGATGAAACATTGCCTCTCACAGTCACTTCACCGCCACCTACGTAAATGACGTTGTTGTCCCATTCACTTACGGCGACCGCACCAACAGACCCTCCAAAGTATCCATCTGAAATATTTTCCCAAGTATTTCCTCCGTCTTTCGTTCTCCATACTCCACCGCCGGTAGCACCCATGTAAAACAGGTTAGGCTTTCCTGGAACACCTGTCACCGCTGCGGAACGACCTCCTCGAAACGGTCCTATTTGTCTCCACTTTATTCCTTCGTATAGTTTTGGATTTACAGATTCTGCTACTGAACCTGACTTACTTTTTCTTCTTTGAGCTGACGCATCAAAGCAAAAGAGCCCCAACACAAAAAGGGCCAAAAGAACTTTCTTCATACTTTTTAGGTTTTGTTGAGTCTCAATTTAAGCATTAAAAGAATCTTGGTCGTGGAGACCTATTTATCAGTGGTGGCTTATTTATTTGGACGGGAATCAAAGCCTTGCATTCTCGCTATATTTAAGCACACAAAATATCGAATACCGCATAGTTCGTGAGTAAGGAAGAATTTTCGCCACTCCACATGGAAATTGTGGAGGACATGATCTTGGAGTCGCTTGGGAAAGCTGCTTCATCAATGGAGCAGATGCTGAAGATCAGAGTAAGGCCTAAAGTGACAGGTTTTGGTCTCGGTCCCATCAGGTCCATTCCAGAGTTTGATGATCTGGGTAGGTTCAAAGTCAACTTGATGAAGGTTGCATTCAAGGGAGAAATCAATGGAGCCTTGTACTTTATCATCAATGTTCACGAAATGGATTTGATCAACAGGGTAGTGCTTGGAGATGACCTAGTCACAACAAGGAGTTCAGAGTCAAAAATGATGAAGCATGATTTCATGTCTGAACTCGAGAACTTGATTGCCAATCAGTCCATTGCTGCTCTTTCAGAATTCCTAGGAGTACAGGTGATTCCAGAAGTGCCATTGATCAGAAACTTACGGGGCGATTTGGTCAATGATTACTTGGAGAATGAAAACGAACAGATTGATACGCAATTTTATGTGAAATCACTCTTGACTGGTGTGGTCGTCAACATATCTCCACACTTCCTCTGGCTAATCGATGAGAATTTCATGCGAATCTCCAGGCTCAATATTGTCACCTGATTTAGAAGGTCACCTGTTGGATCTCTCCTGCTAACTGATGCAAGGTGAGTTCGGCAATCTTAGCGTTGTACTTTGCCTCAATCAGGTTGATTTCAGCTTGCAGTAAATTTCTTTGGGCGGTGCGAAAATCCAAAGAGGTGATACGCCCTAGTCGATATCTTTCTAAAGATCGTTCAAAGTTTTGTTGGTTGGCTAGTTGATTGTTTCGCTGTGCATCTACTATGATCAACCTGTTTTGGAAATCAGACCAAGTGTTTTCAAAGTTACTTACTACTTCTTGCGTCGTTTGCTCAAGCAGGGTTTTTTGGATACCGATGTTTACCCTAGCGTTCTGAGACGCAGTATTGCTGACACCTCCATCGAAAAGATTCCAAGTGAAGGAAGCACCGTAGCTTATACCATTTCCAGATCTGGAGGATAAGAAATTACCAGGTGCGAAATTGTTGACGGTATTCGAGTAGCCTCCATTGAGGTTTACGGTTGGGAAGTAATTCCTTTGCGAAATACGATTATCATATTGGCTGATAGTCACCCCAGATTTAGCCAACTGAATCTGCGCGTTTTTTGTCAAGAGTGCTTGCATCAAGGCATCTTTATCTAGTTCTTCATTTAAGACGACCGAGGTGTCCACCTTATAATTCTCTTCTGAGCCAAGAGCTAAAATCAGGTTTAGGTTTCTTATCTGACTTTCTAAAGTTTGCCTGGTGTTCAAATAGTTGATGCTGTCCGTATTAACATCCACCTGCGCATTGGATACATCCAATCTTGTATTCCGTCCATACTCAAATCCGTATTGCGTACGAGTCAATCGGTCTTTAGAAATACTTAAAGTTTCTTTCAGCGTAGCTAGTGTTTGTTGGCTTTGCGCTAGTGCATAGTAGAGCGTATAGAAGTTCAGAAGTGTGCTTTCCAAAGTGGCTTGCGCATTCAGTTGTGAGACCGTCAAATTTTCCCTGTTACGGCTGATATTGTACTTTCGATTAAAGCCATCAAATAGGACATAATTCAAATTTAGATTGAGGGCTCGACTGTCTGATGCTGCTCGATTTATCGTGGTATCAGATCCATTAGCAAAGCTGATCTCAGAGTTATCTAAATTGTAATTGAGGTTTCCATTTGCGGTTAGTGTCGGTAGGTATCCAGAGTTTGAAAAGCTGGTGTTATTTCCAGCAATCTCATTATTCAAGTCGGCTACCTTGAGATCAAAGTTCTCCTCCATCAGAATTTTTAATGCATCACTTTTTGTAAGCACAGACTGACCAAATGCACTGGACGTAATCGAAATTGAAAGAAACAGAAAAGCTACTCTATGCTTCATTGAGTTCCGTTTTAAGTTCTATAACTGCGGGTTCCACCTCCTCACGAGCAACTCGATTGCCAGTTGCTAGCCACTTAAGATTCACTTTTAGTGAGTTGCTTAAAGACAAGTACACTGGCAGTACCACCAACGTCAAAATGGTGGCAATACCTATTCCATAGGCAATGGAGATGGCCATTGGTATTAAGAATTGAGCCTGCCTACTCTTTTCAAAGATTAAGGGAGCCAACCCTGCAATCGTTGTTAAAGACGTCAAGAAGATTGCCCGAAATCGTGACTTAGAGGCTTCATACAAAGCAGTATTGTACTCCATTCCTTCCTTCAGATAGCTGTTGAATTTACCGATCAAAACAAGACCATCATTCACCATAATACCGATCAAGGCAATGATACCTAGCCAAGACAGAATATTGATCGGAAAGCCATGGATCCAATGTCCCCATGCTACACCAATCAAACTAAGTGGAATCAGTAGGAGTAGGAGCAAAGGCTGGTCGTACGACCTAAAAGTGAAAGCGATCGTAATGTAAATAAGAAAAATGATGACTGGTACAACTGTATTTGCTGATTTCACCAATTTATTTTGTTCTCTTTTCTGACCATCGTAAACTGGGGTGACCGATGGGTACTTTTCAAGGATATCTGGGATAACGTTCGTACGTAGATCATTTAAGATATCGGGGGCACTTTCCGTAGGATCTGATAGATCTGATGAGATCTGGACTTCTCTACGACCGTCTACATGATTGATCGCGATTTCCCCCCGTTCAATGGTATAATCCGCAATTTCTTTGAATGGGACTTTCAAACCGGCAGAAGTGGTGATTTTCATTTCATCAAGCCTATTGATACTTGACCGGTTTTCTTCATCGTACCGAACCCATACTTTGATTTCATCCTGGCCTCTCTGGAACCTTTGCGCCTGGAACCCAAAGAACCCACTTCTTATCTGACTCATTACCTCTTGAGTATTCAAGCCAAGTAAATAAGCCTTATCCTTTAGCTCTACATTGATCTCCTTAATGCCAGAAGGATCATTGTCAGTGATGTCTTTGAGCAAGGCATTGTTTTCCATCTCAAGCTTGAGTTCTCGTTTTGCGGCTTTTAACTCCTCTGGATCGCTTCCTAAAAGAGAGATGGAAATTGGACTTCCACCAAAATTTCTACCTCCACCATAAGCAAGAGATTCTACCCCGTATACTGGTCCCATTTCTTTCTGAATGGCATTTCCGATAGCGGTCGAAGGAAAGTCTCTAAGTTCACCGGGAAGCAGGTTTATCCTGAGTGCTCCATTTGCGGAACCAGGTCCTAAACTCTTGATCACATTTTCAATAACCGGACGGTTGCCAGTTTGACGGGCGGTGAAATCTTCATTTATCTCCCAGGCCTTTTTCTCAATCGCAGTAAGGATTGAATCTGTAATTGCTACGTTGGTGCCTTCTGGCATTTTAAGCGTCACACTGACCTGATCGCTAGCTATCTGTGGGAAAAATGTGGTCCTAATGATACCTCCGCCGATTGATCCGAAAGTCAGGATAAGCAGGGAGAAGACAACTGCCAACGCAAGGAAGCGATTATTGAGACTGAATCTCAAAACTTTTGCATAAGATCTGTCACGAAGAAATTCGATAATCCGGTCTCCAATTTTATTGATTTGTCGAAGTTTAGCGAATACTAAAGCCAGTCCTCTCTTCTTTTCGTCTGGGTCTTGCTTTGTTAGCGCTTTTGAATGCGCAATGTGTGCCGGCAGAATAATCAACGCCTCGATCAATGAAATGGAGAGGGTGAGAATCACAACCAAAGAAACCTCACCAAAGAAGTCACCAATTCTTCCATCTAAGAACAAGAAAGTTCCGAAAGCCAAGAGTGT
>CAYYNA010000047.1:14647-18111 GCA_964472815.1 uncultured Roseivirgaceae bacterium | reverse complement strand
CGATATTCACATTCATACCACGATACCGCCCCACGATTCGGAAGAGCATCAGTGGTTCCTTAACACATCCGCGGGTTTAGCTTCTATTCTGGGTGGCACTCATTCCTTAGATATGCCGACTTCTATCGGAGATAAACGAATCACGAGGAATGTTGCAAACATAATTAGAGATGAAAGCGGTATAGAAACCTACACCGACCAATGTGGTGGTTCATATCTAGTGGAATCTCTAACCAATCAAATCATTCTGCAAGTAAAAGAAACCTTATGATGATCCAGAAAGAGCGTATCCAAAATAAATACACAGCTGGAATACCTCCATTCCTTAGAGGTCCATATGCAACAATGTATGCTTCCCGTCCTTGGACCATCCGTCAATATGCAGGTTTCAGCACCGCTGAAGAATCAAATGCATTCTACAGAAGAAATCTTGCAGCAGGCCAAAAAGGACTGTCTGTTGCCTTCGACCTGGCAACTCATCGTGGCTATGATAGCGACAATCCTCGTGTGAAAGGAGATGTAGGAAAAGCAGGGGTGGCGATTGATTCCGTTGAAGATATGAAGATCTTGTTCGACCAAATTCCACTGGATCAAATGTCTGTCTCCATGACAATGAATGGGGCTGTAATACCCATCATGGCGTTCTACATTGTTGCTGCAGAAGAACAAGGAGTTTCACCCGATAAACTTACCGGTACGATTCAAAATGATATACTGAAGGAGTTTATGGTGAGAAACACCTACATCTATCCTCCGAAAGAGTCGATGAGAATCATTGCTGATATCTTCAAGTATACTTCGCAAACTATGCCGAAGTTTAATTCAATCAGCATTAGCGGTTATCATATGCACGAGGCTGGGGCTACTGCCGAACTTGAATTGGCTTTCACCTTGGCTGACGGACTTGAATACGTTAGGACTGGAATTGCCGCAGGTATAGATATCGATTCGTTTGCTCCGCGACTCTCTTTCTTCTGGGGGATTGGGATGAACTTTCTAAAAGAGATAGCCAAGATGAGGGCTGCCCGTGTACTCTGGGCAAAAATCATAAAGGATTTCGATCCAAAGAATGAGAAGTCTATGGCGCTACGCACGCACAGTCAAACCTCTGGCTATTCCCTGACAGCACAAGACCCTTACAATAACATTGCTAGAACGACCATAGAAGCAATGGCAGCAGCACTTGGACACACGCAATCGCTTCACACAAACGCCTTGGACGAGGCAATCGCGCTTCCAACAGACTACTCTGCGAAAATTGCCCGAAATACGCAGATTTATCTACAGAAGGAAACCAACATAACCAAAGTCGTAGATCCAATGGGTGGATCACATTTTGTAGAAGATTTGACTGAGGACTTGATATTGAAAAGTTGGGAAATCATTCAGGAAGTGGAAGAAATGGGAGGAATGTCCCAAGCAATTGAAGATGGCTACCCAAAAATGAAAATCGAGGAAGCAGCAGCACAAAAACAGGCCAGAATCGACTCGGGTGAAGAAGCAATTATCGGAGTAAATAAGTTTGTGACGGACGAGGTGACCGAGATTGATATCCTGAAAGTGGATAACGATCAGGTAAGACAAAAACAGATCGAAAGAATTGAATCCATTAAATCGACTCGGAATGAGTCCGCGGTGCAAGAGTGCCTGAGTGCAATCGAAAAGGCCGCAAATGGATCTGAAAACCTACTTGAGCTCTCCATTAAAGCTGCTAGAAATAGGGCAACACTTGGAGAAATATCTCTGGCCCTTGAGAAAGTTTTTGGTAGATTTCAGGCTACAAACCGAACAATTTCTGGAGTGTATTCATCCGCCATCAAGAATAATGAGACCTTCAAAAAAGCCCAGGAGCTTTCCGACAAATTTGAGGAATTAGACGGAAGGCGACCAAGGATCATGATTGCCAAGATGGGACAAGATGGACACGACCGAGGCGCAAAAGTGATCGCCACCTCGTTTGCTGATTTAGGATTTGATGTAGACATAGGCCCTTTGTTCCAGACCCCTCAAGAAGTAGCAAAGCAAGCGATAGAAAATGATGTTCACATTGTCGGCGCATCGTCATTAGCTGGTGGTCATACCACATTGATCCCAGAGCTTGTAGAAGAGCTGAAGAAAATGGACAGACCAGATATCCTGGTTGTAGCAGGAGGCATTATACCAGAGCAAGATCACCAAGAATTATATGACAAAGGGATTACATCGATTTTTGGCCCTGGAACAATAATTTCAAAGGCTGCAATAGAGATCCTAAACAAATTAATGGCTGTAGAATAGCAGCAATTTCCATAACTTTAAATCAGCACTCATCAGTACCCACTGAAATAGTCATATAATCAGTGCGTATAGGAGTCTTTATTCGCCACAACATATAAAAACACATTTCCTATGAAATACATACAATATGCCCTTGTTTGTATCGCCCTGATTTGCTTTTCAGCATCTCATGCTCAGTATCAGAAGTCGATTGATAAAGCGGAAGCGGAATATCAAAGTGGAGATTACTCTTCCGCCAGAAAGCAAATTGCCAAAATGCAAAAAAAGGTGCTCAAAAAGTTAGGAGCAGAAAACCCCTTTTCAGCAATAGCCTTAGTGAAGGAAGCCAAAATAAACGTGGGATTGGGTGAGCTGGTAAGTGTGATGGAGCCATTGGAAGCAGGTATAGCAATGAGCAAAAAAGTAAATGGAGAAAATAGTATTGAGCACGGATTCATTATGATGGAGGCGAGCGAAGTACTTATTTCTTACGGAAATTTTAAGCTTGCTGCCGAATATGTAGAGCAATCCAGCAAGGCCTTTGAAGCATCAAGTTCCTTAATAGAAGATATCAAATCGCAACTTGAGGTGATGCGAGCCCAGATCCTTTCTGGAAAGGGTTTTTACAGTGAAGCAGTCAAGGTGGTCAATTCACAAGAAGAATACTATCTGAAAAGAGCCTACTCATCGGAGGGGAGCAAAGAAGACCAAGAAAAAAGAAAAGAGGAGTTTGCTCAGATGATGATTGTGAAGGCCAATTCTTTGAGGAAAATGGGTGATTACTTGTCTGCCGATTCAGCGTTTATCGCCAACCTAAAATGGGTAGATGATTATCTGAAGAAGAGTCACCTCCTTTGGGCTCAAAATGCTTTTCTGAATGCGAAGCTACTAGAAGAAAATGGACTTGCTATTGACGCGCAATCGAAACTGTACGAGGATGCCTATATATGGGCTGTGAGAAAATATGAGCTCTCACATAATACAGTCATGACGATGCAGGCAAATTTGATGAGAACATATTACCTCAACGATCAACGAGCTAGACTGAAGATTACTCAAGCCGATTTTAAGAAGTCGTTAAAGGAGTTCAAAAAGACCAGTATTTTCAATCTTGCTGAGGACAAAATGGACCTGACTTTCGATATCGCAGATCAAGACATAAGAAGGCTTGAAAATAAGATTAATGCCATGCTCTCCGATCCAGTTAT
>CAYYNA010000047.1:0-14547 GCA_964472815.1 uncultured Roseivirgaceae bacterium | reverse complement strand
ATCAATATTGGAGAGTATGATAAAGCCACTGAGAATCTAGAATCTGCCATCGATATCATGGCAAATACCAAAACGGACGTAGCACTCACCTACTTAGCAGATGCCTTGATTACAAAAGCAAAGCTTTTGTCCATAAAGGGACTGTACGATGAAGCAGAGGAGCTTATTTACGATTCCGATGATTTTAGATCAAGAGGTGCACTAACAACAGATGTTGCAGGGCTTAATTTCTCGGAGGATCTTGGTGGACTTTACATGAGTATAGGCAGGTATACCGATGCAACGGAATTATTAACTAGATCATTGAGAGAAAAGCAGTTGCAATTTGGCGCAGAAAGTAGGCATCTCAATTACCCACTTGTTCAAAACGCTAAGTTGAATCTGATTAAAGGAGATTACACTGAATGCGAGAAGCAGGCACGAAAAGCAAACACACTCACCACCAGCATTTTTGGTGAAGAATCCACAAAGACCGTTCCCTCTATGCTCATACTCGCTGACGTCTACACGTCTATTGGCGATTATGAAAAAGCGGAGGGACTCCTGAAAAATGCAATTGAAATACAACAATCCAAGTTTGGCGAAGATCATATCGATGTTGGTAATTCCATCTCAAGGCTTGCACTCGTATATTTCTATCAAGACAAACCATTGACTGAGGTTCAGAAATTATTTCAGCAAGCAGAAAAGATCATCGGCAAAAAACTGGGATCTAATAACCCGACGTATGCCGACATTTTGAAAAACATGGCGGTAGCAAATATTGCAGCGTCCAACTATTCTTTAGCATTTAGCTATTTGGATCAAGCGCAAAGCATCTGGTCTAAAAAAATCGGCAAGAGAAATAACATCAATGCCGCCACTACCCAAGTGCTCAAGGGAGATATTTACTACAAACAGAAAAACTATAATCAGGCAGAGAAATTTTATGAGGATGCTCAAAAACAATACGAAAGAGTATTCAATAAGACGCACCCTGAATATGTGAAGGTTCAATCCAAGCTGAGCAAAACGTACTTCATGCAGCAGCGGTATAAGGATTCGCAAAGTGAGATGGAGGAAGTTTTTGCTAATTACAAAGGCTTCATACAAGAGTTCTTCCCAGCGCTTAGCGAGAGAGAAAAGGCTAAATTCTGGAACACGATTAAGGAAGACTATGAGTTTTACAATACGCTAATCATCAGTCGAAACCGAACGAAAAAGTACATTGGAGAACTCTACAATAATGCGTTATTAACCAAAGCACTTTTATTGAACTCATCGATAAAAGTTCGCCAGCGGATTCTGAATAGCGGTGATGAAGAGCTAGTCAATCTCTACACAAAATGGATTGAAGACAAAGAGCTGTTGACTGCAGCACTTTCTATGAGTACTGCAGATCTGGAGGAGAACAACATTAATACTTCTGCTCTCGCTTCAAGTGTGGAGCTTTTGGAAAAAAGTATTAGCCTTAAATCAGAAATTTTTGCTGAGAGTGCTGATAGCAAACCAATCACATGGAACAATGTAAAGGATGCTCTTGGTGAAAATGAGGTGGCCATTGAGATGGTACGCTTTAGATACTTTAAGCATGACTTCACGGATTCCGTAATGTATGCCCTCCTCTATGTAAAGGGGGAAAAGAGAGCCGAACCTGAGATGATCTTATTATCGAATGGTAAAAAACTGGAAAACAGATACTTGAAATATTACAGAAACAGTATCAAGTACAAACGCCAAGACAAGTATTCGTACGAGCAATTTTGGCAGCCAGTTCAAGAGGAGTTGGGAGCTTCTTTAACACTTTATATTTCTCCAGATGGAGTCTACAATCAGATCAATCTGGAAGCCATACCAACGCCAGATGGGAAATACGTGTTGGACAATTCAAACATCATTCTGGTAAGTAATACCAAAGATCTACACGTCAATAAAACAAAAACCAAGGACATAACCGATAAGCAATTTGCTATGATGTTTGGCAATCCACAGTTCTATGTATCCACAGAACCGGGAAGTCCTTTACCAACTTCAGGATTAACCCGTTCAACAGCAGAAGTGGTGACGCCTCTGCCTGGTACCAAACGTGAGATAAACGAGCTCGATGAGCTACTAGATCGCAAAGGTTGGGAGACTGAAAAATATACGGAGCAGTTAGCTGCGGAAGCAGAAATTAAAAAAGTCACAAACCCGAGAATCTTCCACGTTGCTACACATGGGTTCTTCAAAGAGGAAAAGAAAGTCGCCAAACTAGATCAGGAGTTTAATGAAACTGCTGCTTATGATAATCCACTGCTCAAAACCGGCTTATTGCTGGCTGGTGCTGGAGACATTCTTAATCAGACACAGTTCAATTACAATGTGGATAATGGCATCCTGACTGCTTACGAAGCGATGAACCTAAATCTGGATCAGACGGATTTGGTGGTGCTTTCAGCATGTGAAACTGGACTTGGTGAGATTGAAGCTGGTGAGGGTGTCTATGGATTGCAACGAGCATTCCTTGTCGCTGGAGCCAGAACCATTATCATGTCCTTGTTTAAGGTAAGTGATGAAGCTACACAGCAGCTGATGCTGAAATTCTACCGGAAGTGGATCGAAACTGGAAATAAGAGACAAGCTTTCATAGATGCCAAAAAAGAGATTAGAAACGAGTATAATGATCCAATTTACTGGGGACCTTTCGTAATGATAGGACTAGATTGATAGCTGAAAAATCAAAAGGAGAAGCCAGCATTTTGCTGGCTTTTTTATTGAATATGCAACAGAAAGTACAATCCTGCTGCCAGAAGCCCTCCAACTATTGGTCCAAGTACTGGCACCCACGCATACCCCCAGTTGCTGTCACGCTTACCTGAGATTGGTGCTAAGGCGTGAAAGATTCTGGGCCCTAAATCTCTTGCTGGGTTTATAGCATAGCCGGTGGAACCTCCCAGAGACATACCGATCACAACCACCAATAGTCCAACAGGAAGTGCACTTAATGAGCCTAAACCATCGCCGGAAACCAGAAAAAAAACTGCAAATACCAGTGTAAATGTGCCTATTACCTCAGAAAGAAAATTATCCAGCGTGCTCTTAATCGCTGGCCCGGTGCAGAATAGACCTAGCTTTGCATCAACATCATCAGTCACGGAAAAATGCGGTCGGTACTGAAGATAAGCTCCCCAAGCTCCCAAAAAAGCTCCCAGCATTTGCATCCCGATATAACCTGGAACCATACTCCAGGAAAACTTACCAGCTGCCGCTAATCCGACGGTAACCGCAGGATTTAAGTGGGCACCACTGGATGATCCTGCTATAAAAACGGCTGTAAACACCGCAAGTCCCCAACCCAACGTTATCACCACCCATCCTGAGCTATTTCCATAGGTTCCCTTCAAGGAAACATTGGCGTTAACACCATTTCCAAAAATTATCAAGATAAAAGTGCCGATTAGCTCGCCTACGTAAGGGTTCATGGGTTTTGAAATTAGTTGCCCTTGAAAATTAAACCTTTATGAATAAAATCGTCTAAGTGACATGAAATACCTTTTAGCATCACTGACTATTTTGTTTTTTTCCTCCTGTTCAAGCGAGGCATTAGAGATACCGGACACGATAGACATCAACCACAAGACTTACAATTCGACAATTTCTTCTATACCAGATTCCTCTCTCGAAGCAGCCTTAACCGTTCCCGATCAGGATGGGGCAATCGGCAGGAATCAAGAAGGTTACTTTCACGTTCGATTTCAGCTTGGGATGAATACCATCTCCGACTTAGCCGTGGTGCAAAATCGCCTAGATGCTCTGACAGCCACTCTTCAAACAATTGAATACGCCTTCTCATTTCAGCGTGCTGAAGGTGATTTCGAGGTAGCTGTTCCTGCTAATCTTTCCGGTCTTGGTGATCCGACAGAGGGAGATCTAGCCAGTGGTACTGCATTCTTTGGATCTTCCCTAGGATTGACACTTCTAAGCCTTTCTAACTCCTCATGGTTTACAAATAGCCCTGAAACAGCTACCCAGCGGGGAGTCCTCGAGTCGTACAGCTCAGACTTTCAGCAAATGCTAGATTACCTCAAGAGAAGTAAATCCTTACTTTTCGAAATTGACCGAGCCGCCCCCAATCGACTACTTTTTAACGCTGTTGCTTTTCATTCGCTTGGGACGTATCTATCTGATCAAGAGGCAATTGAAATAGCCAGAGATTTTACGGTTGACGCGTTATCTCTACAAGACGATTCGCTCGGCTATTTTATTGAAGGTGGTGGTTGGGATAGCAGTTATAACGGTGTAGCGTTGCAGTTAGGATTAGAATTATACATGATTTCAGATCCTTCCGATCTCCGAAGCAGGCTGAAAAATGCGCTGGAGAAAAGTGCTCAGTGGCAGCTTACCAGAATTCTAAATTCTGGAGAAATCAATCAGGAAGGAAATACCAGAGTTTTTGAGGGAGGTGAATCTTTTTTAGGAAATGAAAAAGGGATAGACTATACAAAAACAGCAAAATCACTTATGTATCTATCTATCCTAACCGGCGATTCAAAGTTCGAGGATCTTGCATCAAGAGTTCTTGATTTTTACCTGTAAAAGCCTGCTCTACCTTTTCTTTTTCTTCACTCCTCGTACCGCTTCAGCTGTCCAAGGATCATCTGGCCAATGATGTTTCGGATACCTACCCTTTAGATCTTTGCGAACTTCGAAATAGGTTTCATTCCAGAAATTCTTAAGATCGGAGGTCACCTGCACCGGCTTAAAACCAGGGGAAAGCAGATGGATCAAGAGTTGCTGTCTTCCCTCGTTTACCGTTGGTGTTTCCTCCATTCCAAATAACTCCTGAATTCGAGCAGCCAATACTGGAGCCTCACCATTCTCTCTGTACATGATTTTGATATTTGAACCGCTTGGTACCTCCATTTTAGCTGGAGCCAGCTTTTCCAGTTGCTGCTGTTTTTCGAAATCTAAAGAATGCAGCAAAACTTCTTGAAGATTGATCTTTTTCAATTCCTGAGGTTTTCGAATTCCTTCCAAATATGGCAGTAGCCAATCTTCATTCGTTAGCAACAAATTATCCGTACTGAAGTCTGGCCAGTCATAAGACGAGAGCCATTTTCTTACACTTTTCACCCGGTTTTGAAGCTGTTCAACTTGCTCATTCCAATTCAAGAGCGTACGTCCCTCTTTTTTGATGGCATCAGAAATTGCTTGCAACAAGTGTTTCGGATCGGGATCAGGTAATGGTACTGATTTAAGAATAATATTGCCTATCCGCATATCCTTGCTGGCGTTCAAACCACCATCTTCGGTATCCCAGGTAATTACCTCCACTTCCTTTACCCGGGTTGCTAAATCCTTGGGGTTTAAGGGTGCTGCTAAAAAGATCTTGCCCATTCCATCTCTTGCATCCAGGTTCGCAACAGCCAGCCAGGCTTCATGTGCCAGATCGTCTTTGTGACCTGCCATGGCAATTCTACCATTTGCTAATTTGAATTGCGCATTATTCCCCGGCCTATTGTGAGCTATTCGCTCCGGAAAAGCGTAAGTCAATAGCAAACCTGTCTCATACGGATCGACTGATTCGTTCTCTACTTCTTCATCAAACAATTGTCGATAAGAAGAGGCAATTTTTTCAATTCGATCTAGCCTTCCACCCTTGCGTCTTTCTCTTCGATGAGTTCTGAGTGCTTCTATTCTTCGGTTGATATCAATTCCTGCCTCTTTCCCCAAAGGGTCTCGTTCTTCTAACAATGCTGCAACGTCTGATGCCAAACCAACAAGTTCATCATCTTGTGCCATCAACATCATGTGTGCGATACGTGGATGACAAGGCAATCGGTGCATGGCTATACCATGTTCGGTGATTTTGCCATTTTCCAATGCGTCTAACTCGTGTAGCGTTTTGACAGCAGAAAGCCAAGCACCTCTCGGTGGTGGAGTAAGCCAGGTAAGGCTGTTTGGATCTGTGATCCCCCAGCTGGCAAGGTCTAGCGCCAGAGATGCCAGGTCTACCTCCAGTATTTCTGGAGTCCTATGCTCTTGCAGCCGACCATCAGTAGTCTTAGACCACACTCTGTAGCAAACGCCTGCACTCAATCGACCGGCCCTTCCTGTTCTCTGATCCGCAGAGTCACGCGAAATTTGTACCGTTTCAAGTCTTGACAAACCGGAACGCGGATCCCATTTCTGCGTACGGCCAAATCCAGAATCTACCACTACCTTGATCCCTTCGATGGTCAAGCTTGTTTCGGCAATGGAAGTTGCCAATACTACTTTTCTCTTGCCAGACTTATCCGGAAGAATAGCTGCTTTTTGCTTATTGAATGGCAGTTGTCCATAAAGTGGATGAATGGAAAATCCTTTGAGTTTGGATCGTAGAATACCCTCACATTTCTTTATCTCACCTTGCCCGGGAAAGAAGGCCAGTATATCACCCTCATGAGACTTGGTAGCCTTCGCAATCGTATTGGCAGTGATTTCTGGAATCAGGTATTCATCCTGATCTCCTACATAAAAGATTTCTACCGGATACTGCCTACCTTGACTTTCAATCACTTTTGCTTCCAGTAGCTTAGAAAGTTGGGGCGTATTGAGTGTCGCAGACATCACTAAGATCTTCAAGTCAGGACGTAATACCTGTTGTGATTCTCTACAAAGGGCCAGTGCTACATCTGCATGAATACTGCGCTCATGAAACTCATCAAAAATGACCAAGCCCACGCCCTCCAGCGAGTTATCCCCGTGCAGCATTCGTGTAAGTATTCCTTCTGTTACTACTTCAATCCTCGTCTGCTCACTTACCTTGGTTTCAAATCGAACCCTGTAGCCTACAGTCTCTCCCACTTGCTCACCAATTAACTCAGCCAGTCGCATAGCCACCGAGCGAGCTGCCAACCTTCTTGGCTCCAGCATGATGATCTTTTGCCCTTTCAACCAAGCCTCCTCAAACAGAGCCAACGGAAGCACCGTGCTCTTTCCCGCCCCCGGTGGTGCGTGCACGATCAACGTAGAATCTAACGACAGTTGACTTCTTACGTCATCAATAATTTCAGTTATCGGAAGGTCGACGGTTTTAGGGTCAAAAGGCATAGGACGCGAAGTTAGGCCGTCCGCAAAACAAAAAAGGTGTGAGCTACTAGCCCACACCCTGTGACTCATCTTTTATTAAGTTTTACTGCTCGCCTTTCTCCAGTGCGCGCGTCACGAAAAAGCCGACCACTAATCCAAGACCTCCAAATATGAATAGCATGGAAGGAATCATAATATCTTCATTCATTTCAAGCGACTCAGCTAAATAATTACCAAAGAAAATCCCTGCACCAATTCCCATAAAAAGCAGGGCAATATTGAGGATAAACTTAGCGATGGAGAACTTTGGGCCTTTTGTGGCAAATAGTGAAGCATCCATCCCTTTTTCAATCAAGGCCAATCTTTCACGATTTCTAGTGGTCAAGAAGACGTACGCAATGCCAAATACTGTTCCGAAAAGTGCAAGAAATACTACAACAGGTTCCATATCATTTGTTTAAATTATTAATCGATTTCAAGTGCATTGACAACACGAAGCAATTGCTGGTTACAAAAAGTTTTTGAAATAATCTGTAACCTCTCTTCAAAGGGTGTAGTCAAAGTTCACGAATGAGCATGAAAACCGAAGCTGAACTAATTCAGAGAATCTTGGATGGAGAATGGCGAAATTTTGCCATCCTGGTAGATAAGTACGAAGAGAAGGTATTCGGGTACGTGAATTATTTGATGGGAAACAAAGAGGATGCTGAGGAGATAGTGCAAGATAGTTTTGTAAAGGCCTATCACGCATTAGATAAGTTTCGGGGGGATGCATCTTTTTCTACCTGGGTAATGCGGATTGCTCACTATGGAGCACTGACAAGACTTAGACTAAAAGCTCCGCAAAAGGTCTCCCTAGAGAAAGCGGATGCGTTTTATGATGTTCCTTCCGATGAACTAGACCAGCAGGATAGGTCTGCTATTTTAGCTCAGGCATTACGTCATTTAAAGGAGGATGAACGTTCAGTAGTAACCTTGTTTTATTTTAATGAGTCATCACTAAAAGAAGTATGCGACGTAACAGGGCTTACACTATCCAATGTGAAAATATTGCTTCACAGAAGCAGAAAGAAATTACTGGAAATATTGAGAAGAATGGGAGTTAAAGAATCTACGCTATGAATGAAGAACTAGAAAATGAGTTTTTGAAAGATCTCTTCCAGTGTGGTAAGGAGACAGAAGTAGAGATCACTTCTAAAGTGATGCAACGGATAGAAAAATCATCCGAGCTTTTTGAGTATCAACCGGTAATCAGCAAAAAAGTATGGATCATCATGGGCAGCTTTTTTACGCTCACCATCTTTTATTTGCTAATGCAGTCTCAGACCAATATGATCAATTATCCAGCACTGCTTACCTCGATTGGTAATGGCTACTCGATGCTAAAAACCAATCTAACCTTCAACTGGAGCGGCTTTAAAATTCCCGCCATAAACTCATCAGTCCTTATTGCTATCATGGCGTTCAATGTTATTGGCGTTTATCTTATTTTCTCTTATCGTTGGTCTAGAGGCATTTTTAAATGAAAAAACCATCTGCTTTATACAGATGGTTAATTCATTCTTTCAGTGTATGTCTTATTACACTTGGCTTAAGCCTCCGTCTACTTCCAGCTCCACCCCATTGACAAACGAGGCATCATCTGAAGCAAGAAAAAGGACAGATTTAGCTAGTTCATCCGCAGAACCAAATCTTCCAAGCGGTACTTGTTGTGCAAAACCAGCTCCCATTTCTTCGACTGCTTCCTGTGGCATTCCAAGCTTACCATAGATTGGAGTTTCAATCGGACCTGGCGCTACGCTCACCACTCTAATTTTGTTTTCTCTCAGTTCACTTGCTAGCACTCGAGAAAGTGATCTGAATGCCGCCTTTGTGGCAGAGTATACACTGGTTCCATCAAATCCTTTTTGACCCACTACAGAAGTGTTTCCAATAATTACAGCACCTTCGTTCAGGTGAGGGATTGCTTCCTTGATCAAGAAAAAAGGACCTTTTACATTGATATTAAATTGAGAATCAAAAAATTCTTCCGTGATTTCTGTGTGAGGTGAAAAATAGGCAACACCTGCGTTAGCAAAAAGAATATCAATTTTACCAAAAGCGCTCACAGTTTGCTCAACCACCTCTTTGGTTTTTGAAACATCGCCTGCATCCGCAAGGATGGCTTTAACATTACCACCAATTTCCTGAACCGCTTGATCCAACGCTTCTTGACGTCTACCAGTGATTACCACCTTGGCACCTTCTTGTATAAATAATTTAGCAGTAGCTAATCCAATACCACTGTTTGCTCCCGTGATTAGCGCTACTTTTCCTTCTAATTTTCCCATTTTGTTTAGTTTTCTAAGTTTTATTTGAAATGATCAGTCCAAATAACGACAATACTGGAACGAACGTTTCAAATAATTTAAAAAAATTACAGATTTGCCAGTATTTCTTCTGTAACTCCCTCAATATCAGGCTCAATCATTGAGGTAAGTCGAAGGCCTTGAAGACTAGAAAATAAATAAAGTGCCAGGGTATTCGGGTTCTTATCTGCTACTATTTGTCCTGCCTCCTGTGCTTTTTCAATCAGTGACGAGAAGGATTTGACAACTCTCTCTTTGTTATCTACAAGAAAATCTTTCACCTTGGGGTTATAGCTCATCTCCGAAGTGCAGCTCGTGATCAAACACCCTTTTTGATTGCCTTCACTGACATCCTTGCTAATCCCCTTAAATAAGGAAATAATTGCTTCTTTGGGGGATTGAGCCTGCTCGAAAAAATCATTCAAGAAATCATCTTGCTGATTCTGATAGTATTTCAACGACTCCTCGAATAAGGAAAACTTGTCACCAAAGGAATTGTAAAAACTGGACCTGTTTAATCCGGTAACGTCTACAAGATCTTGCATAGAAGTTCCATTGTAGCCCTTTTTCCAAAAGAGCTCCATTACATCTTCTACCACCTTATTCCGATCAAAAGTGACTGACTTTGGCATATTGGAACAAACGTTTCAAACACAAAAATAGTTTGACAAACTTTTTTCTAAAAGTGGATAACTCTTTCCTTAAATGATACTTCCGGATCAGTGCTATTCTTATTTTTGGCCACTATTTTTTGAGAAAGAACTTTAATGAGACACGAAGAACGAATAGCGAACGAACTGAGCATTGCTGCTAAACAAGTTGTATCCACCATTCAATTATTAGATGATGGGGCCACCGTGCCATTTATCTCACGCTACCGTAAAGAGGTTACCGGCAGTTTAGATGATCTACAAGTTGCTGCTATCCGCGATCGCATCACACAACTTAGAGACCTAGATGCTAGAAGAGAGGCTATTCTAAAGTCCATCAAAGAACAGGAAAAACTAACTCCTGAGCTAGAGAAAGCCATTAATGCTGCTGAGACAATGGCTGTGCTAGAGGACCTCTATCTTCCCTATAAGCCGAAGCGCAAGACCCGGGCAAGTATGGCAAAAGAAAAAGGACTGGAGCCGCTTGCCAATAAACTGATGGATCAAGGAAGCTTTGATGTGCTGACTGAAGCCGCCAAGTTCATAGATACAGAAAAAGGTGTTACATCAGAGGAAGAAGCATTGCAGGGAGCTAGAGACATCATAGCTGAGTCGATCAACGAGCATGCGGAGACTCGGCAAAGAATCCGTCAGCTTTTCATGAAAAAAGGTACCATCTCTTCCAAAGTACTCAAAAGCAAGGAAAAGGAAGCAGACGCGCAGAAGTACAAGGATTACTTTGAGTGGGATGAGCCCATCAATAAGATTCCTTCACACCGTTTACTAGCGATTCGTCGCGGAGAAAAAGAAGGGTACCTATCCATGTCTATTGCCCCGGAAGAAGAGTCTGCGCTTGATATCATCGAAAAAGCGTTTCTCAAAGGACAAGGAGACGCTAGCGCACAGGTCGCATTGGCGGTAAAGGACAGCTACAAACGTCTGATGAGCGTTAGCATAGAGACGGAAGTGCGAATGGAAACTAAGAAGATTGCCGATGAAGAAGCGATCAGAGTATTTGCCGAAAATCTCAAACAGCTCTTGATGGCTGCTCCTTTAGGTCAAAAATCTGTAATGGCTATCGATCCCGGCTTTAGAACCGGATGCAAAGTTGTTTGCCTGGACAAACAAGGGAAATTACTTGAGTTCACCGCGATATACCCAAATGAGCCTCAGAAAGATTTTGTCAGATCAGGCGAGACAGTAAAGCATTTGGTAGAAAAACATCAGATTGAGGCGATTGCGATTGGTAACGGAACGGCAAGTCGAGAAACCGAGAACTTCGTGAAAAAATTGGGGTTACCTAGCAATGTGATTGTGGCTATGGTCAATGAAAGTGGTGCCTCCATCTACTCGGCATCAGAGGCTGCAAGAGACGAGTTTCCAAATGAGGATGTGACTGTTAGAGGCTCTGTCTCCATTGGCAGGAGGATGATGGACCCCCTGGCCGAATTGGTAAAGATCGATGCAAAGTCCATTGGCGTTGGACAGTACCAGCATGACGTGGATCAAAATGCGCTCAAAAAATCGCTTGATGATGTGGTCATGAGCTGCGTAAATAACGTCGGTGTAGAACTGAATACGGCCAGTAAGCAGCTGCTAACCTATGTGTCTGGACTAGGAGCTAGCATCGCTGAAAACATCGTTAAGTTCAGAAATGAAAATGGGCCATTTAAATCAAGAGAAGCACTAAAGAAGGTGCCAAGATTAGGCGAAAAAGCTTTCGAACAGGCTGCTGGTTTTTTGAGAATATCGGGTGCTGAGAACCCGTTGGACAAAAGTGCAGTCCACCCAGAGAGATACACGACTGTGGAGCAAATGGCGCAGGACAACCAAGCGACTGTAAGAGAACTGATGTCCAGCAGCGAACTGAGAAAGAAAGTGAATCTAAAGCAGTACGTCACGGAAGAAGTAGGGCTTCCTACCCTTCAAGATATCTTGAATGAATTGGACAAACCAGGTCGAGATCCTAGAGACCAGTTTGAGGTGGTACAATTTCAAGAAGGAGTCAACGAAATAACCGACCTCAAAGAAGGAATGAAACTACCGGGAGTGGTGACAAACATTACCAAGTTTGGCGCTTTCGTAGATGTGGGTGTGCACCAGGACGGCTTAGTCCATATCAGTCACCTTTCCAATTCCTTTGTTTCAGACCCCACACAAATAGTGAAGCTAGGGCAAAAAGTGCAAGTCTCTGTCCTGGAAGTTGACGTTGCTAGAAAGCGCATCTCATTGTCCATGAAGGGAGATGCGCCTCAGGTCAAACGCTCAGAAAAGCGAGGAACGCGAGCACCGCAGAGAGATCAAAAAAAGCGTGAAGAGAAACTACCTGACGGTGATCTGCAGGCAAAACTGAATATGCTCAAAGGAAAGTGGGGAAATTAACCCCCACTATTTTGGCTTATAGGTATAGATCCTTTCCTTCCAAGCATCTTCCGAAGGGATTTTGTCTGTGACCTTAACGGTAATTGTTCCGTCCATTTTCTCCTTCATTGAATATCCGTAGTTATTGGACTCATCACCAAAGGTGGTTTCCCATTCGATTTCTCCCTTATCGTTCGTCTTGATGAGCCATGCATCATAATTACCCTCCCCCTTGGAGCTAGTTGAACCCAGTATTAGATAACCTCCGTCTCGGGCAAGTTCGATCTGGTGAGGGCGGTCATAGCCCTTACCTCCTATCAGCTGATACCATTCCTCATTTCCCTCCGTATCGTTCTTTGTCAATAGGATATCTCCCTTTCCCCTACCCACAGACTCCTGCGTTCTACCTACTTGAATAATTCCACCATCAGCGGTATAGCGTACCAAGCGGGAGGTCTCTGCATTTATTTTCTTGAACCTGACATTTTTCAATCTTGCGTAGGTTAGGAATAGCTCACCAATGAAATGGTTTTCATCTCTAACGGGTTTGAAAATGTAATCCTGAGCGAGGAATTCATCTTTTTGAATGACCTCAAAATCCACAGCCCACTCATCTCCTTTTTGAATGAACTTCAATTGTGAGTTTTCGTCAAAGTAGATTCTGAACTGGACATCAATTTCCTCATTGTAGTAAGTACCAACAAGATCATTCAGGTAATTCTTTGTAGGCTGAAAAGGAGTCAGGAGTTCATAAAAATTGGGCTCTGAACCATTGACGAACACATTAAATCCTTCTGAATCAAACCCTATTTTGACCTCCTTATCGTACGCAGCATGATATAGAGCACCTTCAATTTTTACCAACTCAATCGGATTGTTATTGTCCTGCCTCCAGAACAGTCTATTGTCTTTGGTAAAGATTCGAATGACTTTACCTGAGGACCCTCTATATTCAGCTTCTAACTCGGACATGTCCACTTCGTTGGCATATTTCGAAAAATCAAACGGAGCTCTCTTTGCCATTCGCTCTTCCTTGGGAAGAAGGATCCCCGCTACGGCATCTGCCATCGTACCGCTCCACAACCTGTTGTTATTGCTCATGACGAAAATTGACAGCTTCTCCTCAGGAAATCGAACCGTCTGAGCATGATATGATCCGGTAAGTCCCGAATGATGAACAGCGTCGCGTCCTAACCGGTCACTTAGCTCTAAACCAAAACCATAATTAGTAATCTCGGAATTTTCTATCGCCTTTTGACTAACTGTTAATAATTCACTTGATTGCGTTTGAATTTGCTTCTCAAATGTCAACTGATCAGATAAGCTGGTGTATAAAAACCCATCGCCGTAGAGCTTAGTCACGAGCGGATACTTCTGCCAAATTCCATTTCCCCAGTCTGAATAGGGCATAGCTTGATTTGGAATGACGTTCATATAACGCTTGATAAAGTGGGTTGAATTCATGCCAAAAGATTGAAAAAGCTCCTCGGAGTATTCATGAAAACTAGTACCACTTACTTTTTCCACAATGGCAGCTAGCAGTAGGTAATTGGAATTGCTGTAGATCTTTTGCGAGCCCGGTTGAAAGTTTAAGTCTTTTTGCTTCCTCAAAAAGTCAACCGCTTTCTGATTACCAAACCCCATTTTCTTCCACCAGATATCCCCTTGCACGCCCAGGAGGTCATAAATATCTCTGATGCCACTAGTGTGGTTTAGTAGGTGCCGAATTTTGATCGTGTCTTTTACATTGGTCAGAAAATCTGGAACGTATTTTCGGAAATCCTCTTCCAGGGACAGTTCAGATTCCAAAGCGAGCTTGAGCACACACAAGGCGGTAAACTGCTTAGCTACCGAAGCAATATTGAAGATCGAGCTTTCCGTGATCGGAACCTGATATTCCAAACTCGCCATTCCAAAATAGCGCTCATAAACTATCTCTCCATCTTTGACTACTCCTACCGCACCTCCTGGATCGCCTGGTTGTATAAGCCCGTTAATGTATTCATCTAATTGCGTCTTTTCATTGGTCGTTAACTGAGCCATCAGAAATGCCGGCGTGAGAAATAAGAAGAGGGTTATCGTTTTTTTCATTTTGTGTTTTTTCTAGCAATTCTAGAGTCGGAAATGAAGCCAATCGGTTCAAATCAAGATTTGAAACC
>CAYYNA010000046.1:17425-18529 GCA_964472815.1 uncultured Roseivirgaceae bacterium | reverse complement strand
GCAAGCTGCCTAAGAAGGGAGGTCAATTCGTTGCTAGCGGATGGGTCCAAACCACTAGCTGGTTCGTCCAAAAGCAGCACTTTCGCTTCTTTGGCGTAGGCAATAGCAATACCGACTTTTTGCCTCATACCTTTCGAGTATTCAGAAACCTTCTTATCATGGAAGTCAGCTTGAAGACCGCACTTCGAAAGTATTTCACTTAGTAAGTCCTTGGATTTCTTGATCCCTGCCAAATGGCAGAAATAATCCAGGTTCTCGATCCCAGTCAAATAAGGATATAGACTTACATTTTCAGGGATATATGCCACACGTTTGCTAATGGCCTTAGGATTGCTATGAGGTTCAATACCATCCAACTTCACTTCTCCAGAAGTAGGCTTCAAGAATCCAAGGAGCAGATTTATGGTAGTAGTCTTTCCTGCACCATTTGATCCCAGCAACGCGTATATCTGGCCAGCTTTAATATCCAAAGACAGGCCATCCAACGCCGTGTTGGATTTGTATTGCTTGCTTACGTTTGATAGCTGTATCATAGTTTCTAAATATCCACTCTAAGAATAATTCTTTTTTCCCCGAGTTTACTGATCTCGGGTGATCTGTGCACAATACCGTAGGTGGGGTTAGGCATATTCGGTAGCTCTCCCTTGAGAATTCCGACCTCAAAAGTGTCCATCTGCTGAACCTGCGATACGTCTTTTACTATCAATTCATTTGATTTCCCTAGCCCCCTCCGGTTGGTTGCTTTTTCAGGCAACCACTCAGTACCCCTTCCGAAATAAGTTGTGAACAGCCGTAACGAGTAACCATCCGTATGAAACTTAGTGCAGGCATCATTTGAAATTACCTTAAGAACAATTGTGCCTGATTTAGTCTCCGAGAGAGACAGGAAGTCATTGCTGAGTAGATAGATGTCTTCCCAAAAGAGGTCACCATCAGGACTTCCCTTTTGATCCCAAATAGTCCTGAATTCACTTATTGATTCTTTTAAGTCTTCCTGACTGGCAAAGAAGGAAATTGGTTCTAGTTTTTTCTTGATCAGTTGTCCTAGATAATCAGTTACCACCGAGTTCTCTGGACGCTTCCAACAAAATAGATTAGTATCTG
>CAYYNA010000046.1:13870-17325 GCA_964472815.1 uncultured Roseivirgaceae bacterium | reverse complement strand
TCTCCCCACTGCTTATCCCACTTTTTCTGAATTTCCGCTTGATTTTCGAGGTAGGCTTGGCTCATTGCTCGCTGCTTCATCGGAACGCTTGCCCACCAGCGACCATAGATCTCCGCCTTCAAAGATCCTCCAGCCTGACTCCAAAGAATGGCTTGGTCAGGTCGAGAAGCTATCCAAAAAATTCCTTTACTTCGGATGATAGAGCTTGGGAAAGCCTCACTTACATATTCAAGAAATCGCTTTGGGTGAAATGGCCTGACATTTCGATACACAAATGATCCAATACCATACTCTTCGGTTTCTGGGCTATGGGCAATTCCTTTTTGAGCAAGCTCTAGTTCTTTTTGCCAGCCTGCAGACTGCTCAGCAATCTCGTAATCGAATAGTCCGGTATTTAGTATTTCTCTTGGATCAATCTTGCTGTGTGTGGTGCGAATAATCTTGGCTGTTGGATTCAGTTTATTCAGCATTTTTTCCAAGACGCCCAATTGGTCTTCACTTACTAAATCTGATTTGTTGAGTATAATCACATTTGCAAACTCTACTTGATCAGTTAAGAGATTCACTATTGATCGATCATCCTCTTCATCGTCCGTCATGTCTCTATCCACAATTGTATCTGCGCTTCCAAAGTCTTTGAAGAAATTGAAGGCATCCACAACAGTAACCATTGTATCCAATTTGCTGAGCTCCGTAAGGTCATACAGCTCATCACCTGTTGCAAAAGAAAAGGTCTGCGCCACAGGAATAGGCTCTGAGATACCTGTACTTTCAATAAGTAGGTAATCGAACTTATTCATCTTAGCCAGCTTCTCCACCTCGATCATGAGGTCTTCTCGAAGGGTGCAACAGATACACCCATTGCTCATTTCTACCAACTTCTCATCTGTTCTTGAAAGCTTAGCGCCATTCGCCACCAGTTTCTCGTCGATATTCACTTCGCTCATGTCATTGACGATCACAGCCACCTTTAGCCCTTCTCGGTTGTTTAGCACATGATTAAGAAGTGTGGTCTTGCCAGCACCTAAAAAGCCACTCAATACTGTTACTGGAAGCTTCCTTTTTTTCTTCAGTATGTTCATTGGTTATCAGATTTAACCATTTCTAAAATTCTGTCAGCTCTTTGGTTAAGTACCTCAGCATTTGCTTTGAGCTCGGTTTGAATTTCTAATACCATTTCGGGAGTCAAGTCTGGTGAAGGACTATGGTCATGATCGTGATCATGTCCCTCATGGTCGTGATCGTGGTGGTCATGCTCATGCCCAGGAACTTCCACAACACTCTCTTCCCACGCCTCGTATCCTTGCTTAAGTGCTATAACTGAATCCATCAAGCTTGAGTCTTGAAGAGCTTCAAGCTCACCAATTTTCTCACTTATTTGTTTACCTACCTGCATTGCGGCTTCATGTAGCTCTATGCTTTGCTTATTTAGTGCTTCGTTTTGACTGGAAGCACATGCAGAAAAAATCAAAAGAATTATCGCCTTCCTCATAATTGTATCGTCTTTGCGTCTTCTATAATAAATACCAAATGTTCATAGTCGTCAATATTGAGTTTAAGACGACCTTTGACCGTAACCAACTCATCTAACCTAAAAGGACGTTGCACCGAGCTGAATTCCACTTCAGCAACTGACTCTTGCCCTACTCCACCACCACAGAAGAAGCACGAAGCGTATGGGAGTTTGGATATGACAATGCGATTTCCCTCAAGGTCTAATGGAAGGTAGTGACCTGTAAGAGTAATTTCTTTTCCGTCTAATTCTTCGAGTTCTTTGGTGAACACTGGTATCTCCACCTCCATCCCAATACTTTTATCATATTGCCAATAAAACTTGGTTTCAGCAAAGACCTCCCATCCAGCAGGACCTGAAATAAAGAACCAAACGATACTAATGAGTAGTTGCATGAAGTTGCTTCAGTTTTAAATTTTGAAAATGAGCATAAATTATAATCAATGCTCCCGTTACTGACAAAGCCAGCGCCAACCAAATTTGCGGTACGGCCTCACCATTCACCAGCAATAAAAACCCTGCCAGAAAAAGTACAGGAACAAAGTGCTTACGGTGATGGAAATAGCCTCTAAGAAATGAGTAAAGCCCTATGAAAAGTGAAGATCCAATCAAGCCCACTTCGATCCATTCTTGATCGAAGACATGAAGCAAAGTGTCAAACCCCAGTATTAGAAAGAAAGGAATAAGAACGCAATGTATCAGACAGATCATTGAAGCACACATGCCTAGCTTGTCCGAAGAGATCCCTATTTTCATATTTGCAACTTTGATGCAAATATAAAAACGTACCGTGCTATAAGCAATAGAAGCTGGTGGTGCTAGAATAAATTATTCGATTGTGTAAGGCTTATACTTCAGCCGTAATCTCAGGCTCCACCCACCGACCATTTTCTTTGATCAACTCGATGAGTTCATCCAATGCCTGTTCAGAAGGCACTCCACGCTTCACTACTTCCTGCCCTTTATATAAAGTGATCTTACCTTTACCTGAGCCCACGTATCCAAAGTCTGCATCCGCCATCTCTCCAGGTCCATTAACAATGCAACCCATGATCCCAATCTTCACGCCTTTTAAATGATCCGTTCGTTTCCGGATCATAGCGGTAGTCTCCTGAAGGTCAAACAATGTCCGTCCACATGAAGGACAAGAGATGTACTCTGTTTTTGTGATACGAGTCCTAGCAGCCTGCAGTATGCCGAAGGCTGTAGCATTATACAGTTTGGATGTATCGTTTGTCGGTTCGAATGTTGGTGACAACATGATCCCATCTCCAATGCCGTCAACCAAGAGTGCTCCTGCGTCTGTAGAAGAATAGATCATCAAATCGTCTTCCGAAAGCTCGTCGTACGTGTAGTTCAGAATAACTGGTACATCGATTTCTCGATTCATTAGCTCAGAAACAAACCTTCTGATGCTTGCTGCCTTGTGTTTGTTATCAGAATGCAGAATAAGTGCTGTATTGGCATGCTTTGAAAGGAAACCAAATATTATTTCGTCATCATCATCTGTGTTCCACGATACAAAGTTTAACTTATCATGAAGCACCTTAACAAATTTTAAATCAGAGATATAAGGAAATTTATTTTCATCACTAGTATAACTAATCCAAGTCTCATAATCCATTACTTCCTTTAGTCCATTTGGCGGCATGAACTGCAGCGGATTAGACCCTGTATAGATGTAGTCAGCTCCCAAGTCATTCATCCCCCACTTATCCAATTCTGGTAAGTAAGAATGTCCGATAGCTTTCAAATCCTTCATCTCCACGGTCTCTACTCTTGAGAAATCAGCAATGACTCTCGGAACATTTTCGCAACCCAAGTTGAGTACTTCCTGGGTATCTCTCCGGTGATATTCAAAAGGGTTTATAGCGTAATCATCGATTGCAGTAATTGGATTCTGTTGGCTTTTTTCAACCAAACGGTCTACCATGATTCTTGC
>CAYYNA010000046.1:0-13770 GCA_964472815.1 uncultured Roseivirgaceae bacterium | reverse complement strand
GCCTGATCTGTGTATTCAATTTGCTCGAATTTCTTCTTGTCCGCGTAGTTTCCCGGATTTACCCGGACCTTTTCTACGATCTTCGCAGCAAGCTCCGCAGCATTTGGCGTAAAGTGGATATCGGCCACCAAAGGCACATCACAACCTCTCTTCCGCAGCTCACTTTTTATGTTTTCTAGGTTCTGCGCTTCCTTGATGCTCGGTGCAGTTATACGAACATACTCACAGCCTGATTCCACCATGCGCATGGTTTGCTCTACAGAACCCATGGTGTCCATCGTATCCACAGTGGTCATTGATTGCACCCTGATTGGATTATTACCGCCTAAAGGGACACCTCCAATGTTTACTTCTCTCGTTAATCTTCTGGAATAATGGGTAAGGCTATTGCAATACTTGTGAATCATATATCCCCTAATTGAGGTCTCAAAACAATGTCTTCTACGACAGTCCGATCACTTAACTGAAACGTGTGATAGATGGTTTCAGCAATGTCCTCAGGTTTCATGAATCGCTCATCGGGTAAATCTACACCGTCCCAACTTGGCGTCTTCACGGCTCCTGCTAGTATGGTTGTAACCCGAACCCCAGACTCCTTCAGTTCCTCCCTCAATGCTTGCGAAAAGCCGTACATGGCAAATTTGGAAATTGAGTACGAGCCTCCATTGGGATAGGCTTTGAGGCTCGCCACAGAGCACAAATTGAAAATATGTCCTCTTTTATTTTTCTGCATCTGAGGGGTCAATCCACGGGTTAGATAATACGCACTGTACAGATTGGTATTGATCATATTTTCTAGCGATCCCTCCGGTTCATTTAGAATTTCTCCGGGAACGAATACTCCTGTGTTATTTACTAGAATTTCTACTGGCTCGCCTATCATTCGCACAAACTCTACAAAATCAACCACCTTCTCCTTCTTAGAAAGATCTGCAGCGTAGGTATGCACCACCTGTTCAAACTCTTGCTTGACTTCTTCTTTCAGGCTAGTTAGGTCTGCTTCGTTTCTTGAACATGTAGCTATCAAGTATCCTTCCTTAGCAAATTGCTGGACTAATGCTCTTCCAATCCCTTTGGTTCCACCCGTAATCACCACCAAACGCTTTGAATTATCCATTTTCTTTTTTGGTTATTCTAATCCGTATTATGTTTGGACAAAACTAACATCTCAGCAACGGCATTACATGAAGAGCCTTGGAAAATTCGTCTTGTTTATCGGGCAGCTGTTTGTGCAGAGAGAGTCTTTTTCCACCTATGTCAGCTTATTTTTTGACGAGTGCATTAAGGTAGGTTACAAATCCATTTTCATCATTGTGATCATATCAGCGTTTATGGGTGCCGTAACAACAGTTCAGACTGCCTACAATTTGATCGCTCCCTATATTGCTGATCCTATCGTAGCACTCGTGGTGCGAGACATGACATTGCTGGAGCTCGCGCCAACCATCATGGCGATTATCTACGCAGGAAAAGTCGGCTCCAACCTTTCTAGCGAACTGGGCACCATGAGAATCACTGAGCAGATAGATGCGCTGGAAGTGATGGGCATCAATTCGGCATCCTACCTTGCGCTACCAAAGATCCTCGCTTCTGTCGTGATGTTTCCCGCATTAGTGATAATATCAGCTTTTGTCTGCATTTATGGAGGTTATGTGACTGCCGAGTTTACCAATGTGATCACTGGTACAGATTACATTACTGGCATTCAAATGGACTTCAATCCGTTCCAGGTAAAATTTGCCATCATCAAGGCACTGGTTTTTGGCTTTATCGTGGCAGCCATTTCGTCCTTCCGCGGGTACTACGTAGTGGGTGGAGCGCTAGAGGTTGGCAAAGCGTCTACTGGGGCTGTTACCAATAGCTGTATCGGAATTATCGTAGCAGATTTCCTTCTCGCTTATCTATTAGCTCCTTTACTTACGCTGTGATAGAAGTCTCTAACATATCCAAAGCATTTGATGGGAAACAGATCCTTGAAGATATCTCAATCGAGTTTGAAAAGGGAAAGGTGAACATGATCATTGGTGCCAGTGGTACAGGAAAGAGTGTGCTCCTTAAGTGCATTGTGGGGTTAGAAAGGCCTGAGACGGGTGATGTGCTGTATGATGGTCGGGAGTTCACCAAAGCAAACAAAGACCTGCGAACTGAGGTCCGTCGAGAAATGGGAATGCTGTTTCAGGGCGGTGCGCTGTTTGACAGCCAGACAGTTGAAGAAAATGTGATGTTTCCGCTCAACGTGCTTACCAAGCAATCTCCCAAGGAAAAAATTGAACGTGTGAATTTCTGTTTGGAGCGTGTTGGACTGGAAAACGTAAATAGCAAGATGCCCTCTGAGATATCAGGAGGAATGAAAAAGCGAGTAGGTATCGCTAGAGCTATCGTAACCAACCCCAACTACCTGTTTTGTGATGAACCAAACTCTGGACTTGACCCTCAAACTGCAATCCGAATTGATAATCTCATTAAGGACATTACCGATGAGTATCAAATGAATACCGTGGTGGTTTCTCATGATATGAATTCTGTGTTGCAGGTAGGCGACATCATCAACTTTATGCACAAAGGAAGAGTCATTTGGAAAGGAACTGGTGAGGAAATGGGTGAGTCAGATGTGCAAGAGCTAAACGACTTTGTTTTTGCCGGAAAGCTGATGAAAGTGGTAAAAGACAAACTGTAATTAGAAAAAAGCAGTCACCTGCACACTTCCTGTATGAATCGCTTCTTGTTCCTCAGATTTTCTCCCATTATACAGTAAGGAGATTTGCATACCTTTTGAAAGCTTCTGCTGTACGTTTAGTTGCCAGGTTTGATTATTTCCAGGCTGCAGACCGTCCAATAAGATGTAACCCAGGTAAGAAGATGGATCTCCCTGAAAATCTATGGATAGAACTGAAAAGGTAGCTCTGACAGAGCCTTTTCCCGTCTGGGTCCAAGTAAGCTCACCTGTGTAAGCTTGGCTGACAGATGACTCGTTAGAAGTTTCAACAAACTCGTTTCTTCTACCCTTGCGTTCGTAGCTCCCAAGCAGTCGCAAATAATTGGTAGGCTGCCATATGAGCTGCGGCTTGTAGCTATTGGACCTTAAATCAAAATTCCTTGAGTCAAGAAAGTCCGATCGATTTAGCTGGCTACCAAAGGATGACGTAAATCTGAACGTATATTCGGAAGAGAGATCCACTTTGAAGTTTGATATCCAATCTTCGCGCTCGCGAATTTCAAAACCTTGGGTAAGTAGCTGTTTATTGTCGCTCATTTGTCGAGTAAAGTCTGCGCCAAAACCACGTCCATTTCTATTAACGAACATAGTGTACCGCTCCGTGTTTTGCGTAGAGATGATATCTGAATCATTCAAATCAACACCAAAGGGATTGAGTCGGTCTTGATAACTAGCAGAGGTCGTTTTGTAGTTGGTGTTTAGATTGATATTGAACGATAGTTTAGAAGCGAAGGACTTAATCCCACCTTGATTTCTCCAACTCAATGGAGTCCTGATATCAATCGTGTGGACATAAAAAGTCTGAAAAGAGGTAATGTAATCATCAGTAGGTGTAAATATTTTCACAAAGTTCCTCTCATCTGGGTTAATTGCCTCAAAGAACTCATTTAAGTCTTGGACACCATCTTCATTGGTGTCTCTCCAGGTGTGTGTCCCTTCTCCAGTATTTACCGGTAAATACACAAACTCTCTTCGCAGCTCCCTACTATTCCCAGTACTGTAAGAAAAATTGTGACTAAGTGATCTTTTGAAGAAGTGCTGAGACCAATTGATCCTTCCATTGATGACTTGATCCTGTCCTTGATTCAGACCGAGCTCATCGTCTACATTTCGATAGTTGACATCCATGGCCAAGCGGCCGTTTTGCCCATTCTTGGTATAGGAGCCTCGGAAATTTCGAGACAGAAGATAGTCCTGTAACTCGCCATTTACTGGAAGTCTATCTCGCCGGACTTGATAACCAAACCGAAACTTAGAATTAGCAGAGTCACCACTTGTAAGGTAGAATTCGGACGCTTCAAAATTCATGAGCGTATTCACTACACTATCTTGCACCTCCACCCTATTGCGATCGATTTCATAGATCACTCCAGGCACGATTTTACCCTTTCTATAACTGAGATCAGACTTTGATCTAAGCCAGGTAGAATTGGTCTCACCTTGATCATTGTCCAGATGGAAGTGGAAGGATCGCAATTGAAATGCTCCGAAGGCTTGATTGAGGGTGGCTTGCTGCTGCCACCCATCAATTTGACTTCCTCTTTTTCGCCTATTAAGAGTAAGATCAAATTTGTTTCGTTCATCCTTGATCATCCCAATGTTGCTAAAGAGGATGAGATCTTCTTGACTCAATTGATTGGATGGCTCAAAGTTCCAATCTCTGTCAAATAAGGGAGATCGATATCGATCGATGAAAGTGAAGTCTTTCTGATCATATTCCATAGAGACAGCCGCATTCAGAGAATAGCCAGGGAGGAAGGTTTCTCTCCCATTTGAACTGACTGACACAAACACGGCCTGTCCATCATTATCCTCATCTTGGACATCAGAATAGAGGTTGTCATCTCTTTCAGAAAATGCTCCTTCAATACGTATGCTTTCATTTGCAGTTATGTCTACAGCTGCTCCAGCCGTGATAAGCTGTCGTTTATTTGGCAGTGGAATGAAGGAACCTGGCTCATAGTTTCCCTGCGGAATGCCCTCTTGTGGAGAAATCCATTCGTAGATTCTCCCATTTACAGAGGTTTCACGCAAAACATAGTTTCCATTTCCAAAGCCCACATCCGAAAACGAAGGACCAAATAGTTCACCATTAGGGTCAATGGAGTAGCTAAAAATTGTTGAAAAATTGCCGTCTCGATCCACTGTATCTTTCTTCTCGTACAGCACTCGGTTCTCATTGAACTGTACAGAGTCAAAGCCTGTAATGAACGCTTGGTCAGTATTGTCTCCAATCCCCCTAAGTTGAATCAAATCGTCTTCACTTAAAGAGAATCCCAGGTTTCCATTTGGATTATCACGCTCGCGATAGAAGCTCGCAAAAAGTTTCACTTTGTCCTTCTCCATGGAATGAAATGCGGAAATATTGGAACGGTTATAGAACTGCTCGGCATACTCATAATCCACTCGTATGATAGAAAACTGCGTTATGACGATGTGATTATTGAAAGTGATCTCACCCAGGTTATAATCAATGATGTAGTCTCGATCGAACCCTCTTTCTAAAAGTTCTCCATCCAAAAACACTTTCTCTGAATTAGCGAGCACAATAATGAATCTTTCTCCATTAGGACCTCTTAGCTTATATGGACCTGACAAACCATCAATCGGTTCTACAAAAGCAGAATTAAATTTCCCCTTTGACACAGCCCCCGATACACTACTCTCATATTTCCAGTCTTTTCCACCTCTTATGCGTGCTTGAAGACCCTGAATATTCTTATAGTACTTTAGAAAATATCCTCCATTCTGTGGCTGTTGGAGTACAATATCTCCAGCTGTAATATCAAACTGATCATTGTACAATTTGATATAAACATTGTCAAAGTCACGAATTTGTTGGGTATTCCCTTCAGGCTGATACGGGACGTTTTGATCAGTGATCACCGCGGACAGATTAAGGTTTTCATCCAGCTTTCCCTGCATCTGCAGGTTGAGAGTGGAGTTCACAAACAGGTTTTGCCGATTTCCAAAAGTGACGCCACGCGTAATTGCCCCAAACTTTTGAATGCCTCCAAAATCAAACAGTTCCTCCTTCTCAACAATGTTAGCACCGCTGGGGATTATTTCAACATTACTACCAGTTGGATCATAGGTAGCAATGTCCCTACTCTGAAATGGCTGTGTGACTAACTGTGATAACGTACGATAGCAGACCTCCACTGAGTCTCTCTTAGAAGACACCCTGATAACTCCATTTTCATAATCTATTTCAAATGGAAATTCAGTCTTAATAGACCCTTGCTCAATAACGGTGGTGTCTAAGGAAACGGATTGACTTGCCGCGATGGTCTTGCAACGAAGATTTTGCGCTTGAGCTCCAGATGTGATCACCAAAAAACTAAGGATGATGAACGAGCGGCATAGAAACATAAAACGTAGTTCCTTCTTTAGGGAATGACTCAAACCAAACGTTTCCTCCCGCATTTTCAATTCCTTTTTTGGCTAAGGCTAAACCAATTCCACTTCCCGTGGACTTAGTACTAAAGTAATTAAGGAATATCTTATCCTTTAATTCTTCAGGAATGCCCTTCCCATTGTCTTTCACTGACAATATCGCCTTGTCAGACTTTTTATTGAGTTGAATTTCAATAAGAGGCGTGTCATTTTCGACAGATTGAATTGCATTAAGGATAATGTTGTTAAGGATCCTTCGGAAAATGTCTTTATCCGCATCAATCTTAACATCATCCTCACAATCCAAGGCAATTTGTACCTTTTCGGATCGATAAAGGCTTACTACTTCGTCTACCAGATCATTCCATTGAAACACTTCATTGTTAGGTGCTGGCATTTCGGCAAAGGCAGAAAAGGACTGGGCAATTTGGCTCAGCGTGTCGACCTGGGTAAGCAATGAAGACAATGCATCGTATTCCTTTGTCTCTTTTTCGTACCGTCTCAGTAGTTGCTGAATTTTCAATTGCATTGGCGTCAAAGGATTCTTTATCTCATGGGCTACCTGCTTGGCAATCTCTTTCCACGCCGTTTCCTTCTGGCTTCTGGCTAGCGCCATCTTGCTATCCTCCAGCTTCACAAGCATTTGATTGTAGTCTTTGACAAGCGAACCAATTTCATCGGTAGACTCGTAAAGAATGGGCTTATTTACGTCCTGCAACGTGATTTGCCGAATTTTTCCAGCAACCATTCTCAAAGGATGCAGCAGGTTATTCAACACCACGTTTCCAACTAAGATTGCCAAAATGAAAATGAAACCGAAGATGATAATCAAATTATCAAAGACATCAATTTGCTGCCTTCGCAAGTGATTCTTAGAGTCGAAAAAGGGCATTGCTACAAACCCAGCAACCTCAGTATCATTTGTATTTACAACAGCGTAGCATACTTTATAGTCTAGCGACCCAATGGATTCATCTGCAATCATGCTTTGATTTTCTTTCTCAATCAATTCCTCAAAAACCACTGGATTGATTAGGTCACTTTGAAGTCCTAAGGAAAAAATATCTGGTTGACTTGTGCTGATTAGGTAACCAGAGGAGTTGTAGAAGCTTATATCTGATTGAATGTAATCGCCAATCTCAGCTAGAAAGTCTGCTTGCTCTCCATCATCACTTTCCGAATCAATTTGCTCTGACAGAATCTCAGAAATATGTAAGGCATCCTTTAGATACGATCGATTAATCTCCTCTTTGTACGAGGAGTTTAGAGTGGTCAAAAGCGCAAAACCTGTCGAAAGCAAAGGCAGTACGAATGCCGCAGACAAGTATAATTGAATCTTGCTAGTAAAATTCAGCTTATAATGATGCGAGGCTATTGATACGGCGCTACTATACAAACTGTAGGAGAACAGAAGGAGAAGAAAGAGAAAACTAAAGTTTGCAAATTGCGAGCGAAGGGGATACTTCTTGGAGATAATAAGAATGGTCCTACCGTCATTTGTCTGAATTCCATAGTAGTGACGCCCATTTTTTTCAATGCCTTTTTCATACAGCCGCTTATTATCAAAATCCTCTTTTTGAGGCCACTCACCTTGACCAAACTTACTTCTATGAAAAAGGATATCATTACCGGCGAAGACTGCATAATCAAAATCATCCGCAACAATATCAAACTTGCTATCGGTTAAAAGCGCTGGATAAACCGTAGTGGGAACACGCTTCTTGATTTGGAAAATTACTAATGCAACAAGATCACCAATATTCAGCTTTGCAACGTACTTAAAGCTAGTTCCTTCATCAATAAAGTGAATCTCCTCATAGTCTGAGGCATTTTCAGAGGTTAGCAGACCATTTTCACGAGTAAATCTCGTATTTACCGAGAGCCTCTGATAGTCTTGAAAAAGAATTTCAATCTTGTACTTCCCAAAGTAGGGACTTGCAAACTCGCTAAAAATCTTCTCTTCTAACGCCTCCCGACTTCCCTCGCTGGCTATCATCATCAGCTCCTCATCACTAGAGAGCTTCTCAACACTTTGGCTGATATAGTACTCTCCGAGTACATCCCGCTTTAGGAGTAAATAGTTGGCGAAAATTCGCTTAGCAAATAATTCATCTCTCTCTCCATGTTTATAGATAAAAAAAGAAACCATTCCCCCGACACAGACGGCCACACTAAGTATGAAAAGTAAGTTAGAGTAGTTAAAGTCACCTAGAGAATTCCCCCAGCCGGATCTCTTAGAAAAGAATAAAAAAACACCCAAAACAAAGACTGTGATCGAAAGCAATGGGTTAGCCAAGGCAATAGCTGCTCCAGTCACTAGACATGCCACCGTCTCAAATTGCATGGAACTCAGAGTCCTCAAGTGCCCTATGAGATAGAATAGAAAAACAAAGTAAGCCGTACTGAAAATCAAGATTGCCAAGTAGGCTGTAATCCGGAGAGTTGTAAACTGAATCGACTCACCAACATCTAGAGATATTTGTGAATTATTGAGAATACTCCACGGTACATGATAGATTAATAGTGAAAGTCCGATCCCTTGTCCTAGAAGCAACAGTCTTCCTGTCCGTCCAGTAAACTGAGTCCTGTACTTCACAACAAACAAGATGATAATCAAAACAATGACTGAATTGAGTAGCAAGTCGCCCAGCGTAGGGTTCAAAAAAGAAGAAGTGAAGTTGATAGGATCGAACAAGAAGAAGCGAAAAAGCATATCCAACGCATCGAAATACAGGCTTGCCAAACGCAAGAGAAGGAAAACGAATGTAGAAACTAGAAATGAGCTAAATCCGATTTGGCTGAATCTGACATACTCAACAATAAAAATGAAAACTAGGATCAACCCAATTATGCCATCCAATATGGGGCTGGGTCTTGGCTTGATATCAAACATCAACAGATCAAAGTAAGGATAGGCAGCCTCCTTAGATATTCCCTTGATATGGTGCGTGAGCTTCTCACCTCGCTGCTCCTTCAAGTATTTATTGCTTATGGAGTAATACTGATACAGCGGGTACCCCGATAAGTATTCGCATTCTGCTCTTTTGATTGTTTGAAATAGAAAGATCCCATGATCGTTCTCCAAAACTCCTATTGAATCAACAGTAAGGTCATATTCAAAAGGTCGATCATCACTCCATTCGGTCAATCTACCCTGACACAGTGTTCGCTTTCTAAAGGTGATATCAGATGATGAGCCCTGGATCCAGTTTTCTAGGTCAATTCGCTGTTGCTGAATAACCTCTTGAAGATTCTGCTCCGCTTTCCGAATGGCATAGTCATCCCAGTCAACCCAATAATGATTGCAGAGAAAGAGCAAGATGCAACCAAAGAATAGAAATCCGGAAACCTTTTGATTCACAGTGCAAAAGATACAATAATCAGACCTCAAGGCGAATCATTGCCGATATTATCCTAAAGAATGATTACCTGATCATTGAAATACTAGCTTTTCCAGATGATGTACAGAAAAAGGATACGAGAATACCTAAAGTTTAGAGGGAACAGCAATCCTGCAATAATTAGGATGGTAATCAAATATACATTGATGGAAGGATCATCAAAAAAGTAATACAATACGAAAGCTGTTGCTAAGAAAATTCCTGTGGAAAAGGCGTAGCTAACGTACATAGCTCCGTAGAAATTGCCGGGTTCCTTTTCAAACCTAAGATTGCATTCAGGGCAATTCTTATGCATAGAAAACATCTTCTTAAGATGGTAAGGAGGATGAGTAAATAACTTGCCTTTACGACATCTTGGGCATTTGCCCTCTAAGACGCTGGATAAGACTGACTTTTCCTTCATTTACTTTACTATATCTAAACCAAAGCACGATGATGACAAAAACAACAATGTAAGGTGTAAAGAATAGAAACATGATGCCATTGTTAAGACCTTCAGCAAGGGTCCTGTCACCGTTACTCACATTATTCTTTACTTGTGTCCTGCACATCGCGCATTGCGCCCAATTAATCAAAGGAAGGCAAATACTTACAAGGAGAAGCAAACATCTTTTCATAATCGTATTCAAAAGTAATAGGGCTTTATTAGAAAATACACCACAACACCCGTAATTGATACGTATAGCCAAATAGGATAGGTATATTTTACCATTCTCTTATGGCGAGTGATTTGATCAGTCAGCGCATAGTAAAAAGCGAACAAGACGAATGGAACCACCAAAATGGACAACAAGATATGGCTTGCTAGAACTCCTAGATACATGGTTCTTGTAGATCCTACGATCTCCAACTCTGCTTCACTGACAATACCATCATGGTCTGCATCCCCAAACTTCACTGAGTCTACACTGGAATGATAGAGTACATATGAAATCAGAAAAAGAATGCCCAAAAACAAGGAAGCAAACATCAAGGATCTGTGCACGGAAATATTCCCACCCTTTATTGCAATCAAAGCGCCAATCAAGGTCAAAACCGTGGCAGAATTAATTAATGCATGTAGACCGGGCAAAGACTTAATCCAATCTCCATCAATTGAAAGCTTGGATGGCAATAGGATCAAAAAAGCTACCACCACTGGAATCAGTACTGATATTATATAAATGAATCGTAAATAGCTTTTATTATCGGTAAGTGCCTTTGCCATATGACTTTTGAAGTAGAAGAATATCAAGTTCAGTCAATAACACATCGACTCCTTCCCTAGAAAGCTCGTAGCTTCCCCATAATCCCTCATCATCTACTAAAACTAAATCCGAAGACGATTGATTTATACAATCAAAAAATTTCTGGTCTTTCTTTAAAAATTGGATTGATCGCTTGTTAGCTGCATAGGATACTCGATCCATGTAGTTCTGCTTTGCAATTGATACCGAGTCAGATCTCCTAAGGATCAGCACCTCTGTGACATCATCGCAACCATCGATAGCGTATGATAATTCTAATGAGAAGTTATTGCTACCAAACAACTGAAGAAACAAATACCAACAAACAGGTATAAGAAATACGACTAGGAATATAAGTCGTGCTAATCCCTTCTTCAAGGTAAGTCTATCCGTTTAGTGCGTCATAAATCGCGCTACCTTGATACATCATTATGAAAATCAAGAAAATGATGAACAGTGTAGGAAGCAAAATAGACATCTTGAGACTTCTCTTTTCGTGTCCCAAGTGCATGAATTCAGACACGATGTAAAATGCTTTCCAAATGGTTAGTGCGATGAAAAGAAATGTCTTAGCTGTCCCTGCACCTATTGTAAAAGCTATGATAAATTCAACTGCTGTGATAGCACCTAAAATACCGGCTACTCTCCAGATCTTCTGAATTTTTTTCTTATCTACTGGCTGTACTTGTACTTGTGACGTCTGCTGTTCCATAGTTATCAAATGCGATTAAATGAGGTAAAAGAAGGTGAATACGAATACCCAAACAAGGTCGACAAAGTGCCAATACAATCCCACTTTTTCTACCATTTCATAATGCCCACGCTTTTCAAAAATCCCTACCATTGCTTGGTAGAAAATAATGAAATTAATTACGACCCCACTGAATACATGAAACCCGTGGAAGCCAGTAATGAAGAAGAATAGGGCCGCAAAATTTGGAGGGCCATATTGATTATATGTCAAACCTGCACCTTGGAAAACCCCTTCAAGGTTTTTTGAAATATCAGTTCCATGAATAAAGTGGCTCCACTCCCACGCCTGACATCCTAAAAAAGTTAGACCTCCGAGTATTGTCCAAAGCATCCACTTCTCTACTCCTTTACGGTCCATTCTAGCTCCCGCTTCTACAGCCAATACCATAGTAACGCTGCTTAGAATGAGGATAAAAGTCATGATTCCCACAAAAACCAAAGGCAGCTCCATACCATGCAGAAATGGCACTGCTTCAAACACCTTTTCCGGAATTGGCCAATACTCTTGTGAGAACTTAAAATCTGCAATAGTTCCCTCATAGGCAGGGTGGCTAAATCTAATTAAGCCGTAGGTAATTAATAAAGCGGAGAAGGTGAAAGCATCAGAAAGGAGAAAAAACCACATCATCAGCTTCCCATAGCTGGCTTTCATTGGTGCGGTACCTCCAGCCCATGCGCCTTGTTTGCTCTCGTCAACTACTATAGCAGTATTTGCCATTCTTGTCGGTTTTGTAGGTTAATTGTTAAAGATCAAAAATAAATATAAATACAACCAAAGTCCACCAAGGAAATGCCAGAAAGTAGTACACATTTCAATTCTGACTAGACTTTTTGAATGAACTTGATAGTTAAAGGCTTTACCTAGTACGATAAATAGGAATACCAATGCTCCGATTAGGTGAGCCACATGTAATCCGGTAAATACGTAAATGAATGAGCTTGCGGGATTCCCAACAAAATGATGACCTGCCTCCACCAATTGGCCCCAGGCCATGTACTGTCCAATTACGAATGACAATGCTAAGACTGCCGTAATGACTAACCCAATTCTAATACTCTTGATATTATTTCTTCTAGCAGAGATGTAAGCAAAATGCATGGAAATACTGCTGAGTATTATAAGTCCTGTTGTCGTCTTAAAAAGTGGGGGAAAGCTAATGTAAACCCAATCCCCAACAGACTTTTTCACAATGTACGCACTTGATAATGAAATAAACACCATCACTACCGAAACCAGAAACAACCACATGGCAAATTTCTGCGGGTGCATTGACCTTACTTTATTAGTTACCTCTACCTCTCCTGTCATATCTTGTCTAATAAAAAAGTGATTTGCACAATAGGCAAATAAATGAATGATCCAAACATGATTCTCCGTGCCTTCTGATTGCTGGTGTCCTTCATCAGACTAAAAGTAGTTGCCAGAAAAAGAACTCCACACACCGTAGCGACAACTGCACTGCTAATGCCAGTCAACCCAAAAAGTGTCGGCATTAGGCCAAGCGGCAGTAGAAATAAGGTGTAAATCATGATATTTATTGCTGTATTGAGATCTTTTGCCCCTCCACCCGGCAACAGCTTGAACCCTGCCTTCTTGTAATCTTCATCGGATAACCAGGCAATTGCCCAGAAATGAGGAAACTGCCAGACAAACTGAATACTAAAAATTATCATCGCCTCATAGGATACCACGCCAGTAGCAGCTGTCCATCCAATCAATGGTGGCAGTGCACCTGGAATTGCTCCCACGAAGACTGCAATGCTTCCCACTCTTTTAAGTGGGGTATAAACAAAGGCATAAAGAATCAACGACAAAAAAGCTAAAGCGGCTGCTAAGGGTGTAGTAAAGAAATAGATGAGACTCAAACCAGCTAACCCAGATACTACACTAAAAGCACTTGCTTCATCCTTTGAAATTTTGAACGAAGGGATTGGTCTTCCTTTAGTTCGCTTCATAACCGCGTCGTACTCCTTTTCTACTATCTGATTTATAGTAACTGAGGATCCTGAAACCAGAAACCCTCCAAGGAGAAAACCAACAAAAGAAATCCAATCGGATGCCATCGGTGCAGCCAACAAATAGCCAAACCCAGATGAAAAAACCACTAAGAAAGACAGTCGCGGTTTAAGTAGCTCATAAAACGCTCTGAGCTTTTCGGATCGACTTAGATCTATATATGAAACTGTATTGTTCAATTCGAAAATTTGAAACGCAAAGTTAAGTAAAAAAGCAGGCTGAAAATTCCCGTACCAATAATTAAATGAAGCGGTTGAAGCC
>CAYYNA010000045.1:11405-18859 GCA_964472815.1 uncultured Roseivirgaceae bacterium | reverse complement strand
ATAAAATCCAATATTTTTTCACCCCCAACTTTATTTTCTGAAGAGGTCACAAACGTGGGAGGCAGTTCTTCCCATGTTTTTCGGAGGTGGTTTTTATAACTGGCAACATTGGATTGCACCAGGGTCTTGCCGATCTTATCTGCTTTAGTGAACACAATGCTGAAAGGAATTCCCTCCGTCCCTAACCATTGTATAAATTCCAAATCGATCTTCTGAGGTTCATGTCTTATATCTACCAAAACAAATACAGAAGCAAGATTAGGACGTTCTAGCAAGTACGCTTCGATCATCTTCTTCCATGCAGCCTTGTTCGTTTTGCTAGTCTGTGCCCATCCATATCCGGGAAGGTCCACCAAAAACCATTGATCGTTGATCAAAAAATGATTGATCAATTGGGTCTTGCCAGGAGTACTTGAAGTTTTGGCTAGCTTCTTCCGATTTGTTAGGTGATTTATCAAACTTGATTTACCAACATTAGACCTTCCGATAAACGCATACTCGGGTATCATCCTGTCCGGACAGTCGTTAACGTTGGCGCTACTTTTAATAAACTCAGCTGATTTGATCATGACATAAGAATCTGCTAACATTTGGATCAGCAGCATGTTTATTCAACTAATTTTGCATTGAATATGACTGTAGTACCATACAAAGATAAGTCGGAGGCCAAGAAGAAGCAGGTGGCAGATATGTTTGACAGCATTTCCGGCAAATACGATTTTCTGAATCACTTTTTGAGCCTTGGAATAGACATTAGGTGGAGAAAAAAAGCTATTAAGTTTTTGAAGGATGATAAGCCCACAGAGATTCTGGATATCGCAACAGGTACTGGAGACTTTGCCATTGAGTCCTTGTCACTAAACCCAGATAAGGTGATTGGTGTGGACATCTCCGAAGGCATGCTCAACGTAGGAAGGGAAAAAATGAGGAAGAAGGGCTATGATCACATCATTGATATGCAGTCTGGTGACTCTGAAAACCTACATTTTGACGACAATAAATTTGACGCAATCATCGTTGCATTCGGTGTGAGAAACTTTGAAAATTTGGAGAAAGGACTCAGCGAAATGAAGCGGGTGCTTAAACCTGGTGGAAAGGCCGTAATACTTGAGTTCTCTAAACCTTCAGTTTTCCCATTTAAACAACTATATAATTTTTATTTTCGCTGGATACTCCCTAAAGTAGGAAAGTTGGTATCTAAAGATAATGCTGCCTACACCTACTTACCTGAATCCGTGAATGAGTTTCCTTATGGAAATAAATTCTTGTCGATCTTGGAGGGTATAGGATTTAAAAAAACCCAATGCAAATCGCTAACACTTGGCATCAGTTCCATCTACGTGGGAGAAAAATAACTCTAACCTGTCTAATTTTTCTGGGATTGCTGGGAAATTCTTTCTCTCAAAACAATCCTACTGATAACCTAATCAACTACGAAAATCAATGGATTCACTACGGGTTCCTGATCGGTATCCACTCTTCTAAATACGTCACAAGGTACTCAGACGCCTTTGTTACACCTGCACTAGACACAGTACATTCCATCGTTCCTGGGAACCTTGGAGGTTTCAAGCTAGGCTTTGTGATCAACATGAAAATCATACCCTATCTAGATTTTCGTATGCTTCCGACGGTAGGGTTTTATGAGTACGACCTTACCTATCGCTTTACAAATGGAGTAACTCAGCGAGAACTCAAGGATGCCACCATGATCGAGTTGCCGCTACTTTTTAAGTATAAGTCTGCCAGAAGAGGTAATCTAGCGATGTATATGGTTTTTGGCGTCAATCCATCTCTTGAAGCCTCTGGTAAGGGAGACGAAGGAGACGGGGAAGAAGGTCTTGCATTACGAAATTGGAATTTAGCCGTTGATGTCGGTGTGGGCTTAGATGTTTTCTATCCTTACTTCAAGTTCTCGCCAGAGATTCGGTATTCCTATGGACTGAGAAATATGCTGCCCAATGGAGAACCAGATGAATTCAGCGTTGGACTGAAGAGAATTACCACCCAAAATCTGGGAGTTTTTATCACGTTCGAAGGTGGGCCAGATGGAAAGAACACGAAAAGAGCCGGGAAAATCAAGAGCAGGAAACCACAAAAGATAAAGGATGACAGAGGAAAAACCCATCGCGCTAATAACAGGGGCAACAAGCGGAATAGGTGAAGCAACCGCTCGCCTTCTAGCAGGAGACTATAGATTGATCATTTGTGGCAGGAGGATAGAACGACTGCAAAAACTACAGACAGAGCTAGCTGGATCCTCCACCTTACTTTCATTCGATGTGAGAAATAAGGAGGAAGTGTTTGCCGCAATCAATTCTCTTCCCAAAGAATGGAAAAATATTGAGGTACTGGTCAATAATGCCGGAAATGCACATGGTCTTGATTTTATCCATGAAGGGAGCGTAGATGACTGGGATGCCATGATGGACATCAATGTCAAAGGACTACTCTACGTCACCAAAGCCATTCTTCCTCAAATGGTAGAGAGAAAAAAAGGCCACATTGTAAATATCAGTAGCATCGCCGGCTTGGAGGTGTATCCGAAAGGCAATGTCTATTGTGCTTCAAAGCATGCAGTTGATGCTTTGACCAAGGGAATGAGAATGGACCTCAATGAACACCGAATAAAAGTTACCTCCATTGATCCTGGCCTAGTGCAGACTGAATTTAGCGAAGTGAGATTTAAAGGAGACACTGAGAAGGCTTCCAATGTTTACAAGAATTACACTCCGCTTTCTGCTCAAGATGTGGCAGAGACGATAGAATTCGTTTTGAGTAGGCCTCCACATGTAATGATTGGTGACATCCTTATTTTGCCAACGGACCAAGCAAGCTCTACCATCGTAAATAAAAAAGCCTGAGTAGTTTCTGTATTCTTAACGATCCTCACATATTTGCCGAATGCAGAAAATCCTAGTTATTGGCGCTGGTAGATCGTGTACTTCATTGATTCACTATTTACTCAAGAATGCAGCAGCTGAAAACTGGCAGGTCACTATTGCAGAAAAAAACAAAGAACTGGCATTAGAAAAAATTCAAGGACATCCTAACGCTGAAGTAGCAGATTTTGATGTATTTAACGAGGAGCTCTTAAAATCCCTCGTCACCACGAACGACCTTGTCATCTCGATGCTTCCTGCCTCCATGCATATCCACGTGGCTAAACAATGTGCGGAAATAGGTAGGCATTTTCTGACCGCCTCCTATCTAAAAGAAGACATTCAGTCCTTAGAAGACCGTTTCAAAGAGGCAGGAAAAACTGCTATCATGGAAATGGGCCTAGACCCTGGCATTGACCATATGAGTGCCATGAAAGTACTAGACGAGTTAAGATCAAAAGACTTTGAACTTAAGGGTTTTGAAACGTTTACCGGAGGGTTGGTTGCTGAAGAATCTGTTGGAGATAATCCCTGGAAATACAAATTTACCTGGAACCCTAGGAATGTGGTTTTGGCTGGACAAGGGACTTGTAAGTTTATACAGGAGGGCAGATATAAATACATCCCCTACCATAAGCTATTCAAGCGTACCGAAATGATCTACGTCCCTGGATACGGATATTTCGAAGGGTACGCCAACAGAGATTCACTGGCTTACTTAGATGTCTATAATCTTAGGAGCATCAGCACTTTGTATCGAGGGACTCTTAGGAGACCGGGCTATTGCTCCTCTTGGGATGTTTTTGTGCAGCTTGGAGCTACTGATGACAGCTACAAAATGGAAAAAGTGTCAGAAATGACGCACAGACAATTCATTAATTCATTTCTTTCTTACAACCCAAATGACTCAGTGGAGCTAAAATTGGCTCATTACCTGAATTTACCAATCGATTCGGATATCATGTTCCGGATGAAGTGGTTGGGTCTTTTTGAAGATGAATTGATAGGACTTGCAGAGGGATCTCCCGCTGAGATCTTGGAGCATATCCTGGAGAAAAAATGGACTTTGAAGCGAGATGATAAGGACATGATTGTGATGTGGCACAAGTTTAACTTCCTTGATAATGGCAAAGAGCGACAATTAGAATCAAGCATGGTAGCACTCGGTGACGATGACCAAAACACCGCTATGGCAAAGACAGTGGGACTTCCGCTAGCGATTGCTGCCAAACTAATACTAAAAGGAACTATTGATTTGCCAGGTATCCACGTACCAATCGCCAAAGAGATCTATGAGCCAGTGTTGCAGGAGCTCTCAGGACTTGGTTTTGACTTCAATGAAAGAGAAACGGAGCTAGCTACTGAATAACGTGGGCTTGGATGACAGAATCAATCTCAGCCATCACAAACTCAATCTGCGACCAATCATCTTCCCAATGATTTTCGATAATTCGCTGTAAGTGAGCAGCTATTCTTATTTCGTCCTCTTTTTGCTGACCTCTTGCAAAGGTGATGGAGTTTTGTAAATGATCCATCGCATGATTGATGGTCACTTTAGCTTCTTCATTCTTTCCTGCCTTTATGAATTGCTCGGAAATCCGAAGTGAAGCGAAGGCAAGCGAATTCATGGCATCCGCGAAAGCTTCATACATGAAATCATCATCAATATCATCAGATTTTATGTGTTCTTCCACGACTTGAAGATCATGAATTGCTACTTCAATGGCTTCACGGCTGATACTATCACCCTCCTTTTCAAGGAGCCGCATGGTTTCAATCGCTTTGTCAAGGTATTTTATGGCGGAGGACGCTTTGTTGTCGTGATAGCTTCGATCTGCAGTGCTCATAAACACATCAGGCTCAGTCGCAAGATCCGTGAGATTAGGGTTTTTCATTTTGGCCTCACGTGCGATTTTGAAATAGATCATGAGTCCCCCAATAACCACCACTGTAAACAGAAAATAATAGAATCCTTTTTTCATCTCTCCGCTTAAATTTTAAGAATACTGTAAGTTAAAAGATTATGAATTACCAGACTCAAAGACCGAATCAACTTTGAGATCTGACGACTCAGAGGCCATCACTGCTAGTTCATCGCACCTTTCATTTTCAGGATGTCCAGCATGACCTTTTACCCATTGGAAGGTGACCTGATGAGGTGCAGCCGCTTTCAAATATCTTTCCCAAAGGTCTCGATTCTTCTTCCCCTTAAAATCTTTCTTTACCCAGTTTGTCAACCAATCCTTGGTTACCGCATCAACCACATATTTACTGTCCGAAACGACCTTGACATTCCATCCCGGCTTTTTGATTGCTTCTAGGCCAACAATAACTGCCAAAAGCTCCATCCTATTGTTAGTCGTTTTTCGAAAACCATCGGAAAGTTCCTTCTCCTTTTCGCCATATCTAAGAATAGTCCCATAGCCACCTGGTCCAGGGTTACCTTTGGCTGCTCCGTCGGTATACATCATGATCATAAGAGAAAGGATAATTAGAGTTGAAAGCTACTTATGTTTGCGTTGAAATTGAAAACGACCTTATCAGGGACTTAATAATTAACACAAAACTAATGATGGTCAGATGCGTAAATGCATAATATTTTGTTCATTTTGTGGGAAATAAAACATCGTATTAGTACAACTTCACAAAGTGGCGACCGTCATTTACTCAAATTCAAAATAGTTTAATGGACATGTACAAATTGATCAATGGGGCATTTGCTGTGCTTCTTTCAGTTACACTGATGGCACAACCTGGGTGGAATTGGCCAGCAGATGAGAATCTTAAATCACAGGCCATGGAGAAGCAAGCTTACTACAAACTCCTAATGGCACAAAGTAAATTTCAGGAAGCAGTTGACCCGCTCAACTGGCTCTACGAAAACAACCCCAACCTTAACACTTCGATTTACATTGACGGGGAAAAATGCCTAAAAGACCTCCTTGAAAATACGGAAGATAAGGAGAGAAAGGTCAGACTTCAGGATTCCATTATTTGGCTGTATGACCAGCGATTAGAGTACTTTGATAACGATGCTAAGACCTTGGACAGAAAGGTTTACCAGGCTTTTCAATTGTACTACAAAACACCATCTAAATATCCGATGCTATCTGAGCTTTATGAGGAAGCATATGAGATGAATGGTCCGGAAATTTCCGAATTCAACCTAAGCACCTACATGTTTCTGGCGAAGCTTTACTACGCTCGTGATCCGCAAAACATGCCTGCCGAAAAAGTGCTGGATATTCACACCAAGATTTCTGATATCATCGAGATAAAAAGGAAGAATGGTGGAAAAGAAGCTCGATTGAAAAAAGAGCAAGACAAAACAGATGCCTATCTGAGCTCTATTGACGGAATCCTTACTTGCGACTTTATCGAGTCCAAGCTGGTTCCAAAATTCAGAAATGATCCTTCCAACCTTTCAACTGCAAAAAAGATCTTTAAGTACTCACTGCAGGCAAAATGCACGGATCAGCCTTACTTTCTAGAAGCAAGTGAACCGGTCTTTAAACAGCAACCTTCTTTTAGCTTGGCTAATGCAATAGGAAGCAAGTACCTTGCTGGTGGAGATGTAGATAAAGCGCTAGAGTACTACACAGAAGCTGCAAATCTTGCAGAAGACTCAGAAGACAAGTACAAAGCAGCGATGGGACTCGCATCCATCAACAGCAAAAAAGGGAATAAAACAAAAGCAAGATCATTAGCCTACGAGGCTCTGAGCGCAAAACCAGGAAGTGCTGAGGCGTACAATTTAATTGGTAACCTTTATTTTACTAGTTTTGAAGACTGCTCAGCTTCCGAAAGCAAAGTGCTAGACCGAGCAGTTTTCATTGCTGCATATGACATGTATGCAAAAGCTGGTAACTCAGCCCAGATGAAAGCCACGAAAGAGCAGTTCCCTTCCATTGAGGAAATCTTCAGTGAAAGTTATGAGGAGGGACAGAGTGTAACTGTTGGATGTTGGATCAACGAAACAGTATCGCTCAAAAGAAGAGATTAAAGAGTTAACTAACCAACCTATTCTAGGCCTATCCAAATCGGATAGGCTTTTTTATTTCTTAGATTTAGAGAATGAAAGTTCTTTTCTCTATCGCACTCCTTTTCTTCCAAATGATCGCATTGTCTCAGCAAAGTGTCATTGTGCTAGGAGTAGCTCAAGATGGTGGATTTCCGCACATCGGTTGTCAAAAGGAGTGTCAATTGGCTCACAAGGACCAGGACCTCAGTAAATATGTTGTCTCACTTGCGTTGGTCGATCCTCTGTCAGAAAAGTGGTGGCTTTTTGAAGCATCTCCAGATCTAGCCAATCAGCTCCAACTTTTTCGAGAGCTTACAGAGCATAAGTATCCATATTTACCAGAAGGGATCTTTTTGACGCATGCTCATATTGGTCACTATACCGGCCTCATGTACCTTGGTAGAGAGGCGCTAAATGCAAAGGAAGTTAGCGTCTACGCATTACCCCGAATGAGAGCATTCCTTTCCGAGAATGACCCTTGGAGTCAATTACTCACCCTGAAGAACATCATTCTTGAACCTCTAGAAAAGGACCAGAAACTATCGCTCAAT
>CAYYNA010000045.1:2533-11305 GCA_964472815.1 uncultured Roseivirgaceae bacterium | reverse complement strand
TCTCCCCCACTTATTTTTTTGTCTCCATTTAAATCAAGCATATCAAAAGCCTTCTTGGCGGGTGCTGAGTACAATCCGTAGGCTTTGAACATATCCAGGTACTCCCGCTCATCAATATAGCCATCTCCGTCTTGATCAAAGATGGAAAAGATATAGGTGGACACTTGATTGATGTAATCGTTTTGTTTGCTTAGGACGTCATTCTCAAAGAACTTCTTCCACTCTTCCCGTCGGATCACCGCAGTATCTTTCTTCAAAGCCTTCAATACCTGAACGAACAATGAGTGTGCTTTTAAGCTAAGGTTTAGTCTCTCAGTGGCATTCTGCTCAAGCTTCCTGATATCGCACATTGACTCACTAACCAACTGAAAATCTTCTGACTCTAAGATGCCGTTACCATCATTATCCAAAACATTGAAAAAATGATTGATTTTGTTTTCCTGAATTTCCGTCATTACTTGGGTGATTTTGAGACATGAAAGTTACTATCAGAATCGAAGATCATCAAAACTGATTGCTATTTTGAGTTCAGACGGAGGAACTAACTAGTTCTTCTATCGCAATCGAATACCCTTCGAGACCCATTCCATTAATTGATCCAACACAAACTTCTTCTACATAGCTAACCTGCCTGAAGCTTTCACGCTCAGCTAGGTTGGAAATATGAACTTCGTAGACCGGCGATTCAATGCCCGCAATAGCATCTCTGAGCGCGATACTTGTGTGCGTGTATGCACCTGGATTAAAGACAATCCCATCAAAATCAAACCCAACTTCATGCAATTTATCGATCAATTCACCTTCATGATTTGATTGATAATACTCCAAATTATGCTCATTGAATTTCTCCTTCAGTTCCTGAAAAAAGTCATGGAAGGAGGTGGTTCCATAGATCTCTGGCTCCCGTCTCCCAAGCAGGTTTAGATTAGGACCATTAAGAATGAGTATTCTCACTTATCAATCAATTGGTTAGTAGATTTGAAAATTAATTGATTTCATCGATAACCAAAGTTGTTGAGATGAATTGGAAACATGCAAATCGCTTCGTTTGTCCTGGAATACTTACACTAAGCAATTCAAAAACTACCTGAAGCTTGAAAGATCTCTTGCTTCCAATTCAATAGATGCTTACTTGGCAGATATTTCGAAGCTGCAGCAGTTTTTTGACATCAGAAAAAAAGTAATAGCTCCCACGAATGTCACTCAGCAGGATCTCGTCGACTTTCTGGAGTTTATAACCGAACTAGGAATGTCTGCCTACACGCAAGCTAGAATGGTTTCAGGATTGAAAGCGTTCTTCAAATTCCTGATTTACGAAGAAGTCATTACTAAAGATCCATCTGCTTTGATAGAGGCCCCAAAGCTAGGGCGTAAATTACCCGACACTCTTGATCTACCCGAAATAGATCAACTGTTTGAGGCGATTGACTTATCAACTCCCGAAGGTCAACGCAACAGAGCCATGCTAGAGACGCTCTATAGTTCCGGGTTACGTGTCTCCGAATTGACAGGATTGAAGATTAGCAATATTCATGACGATGTAGGCTTTCTCCGCATTGTTGGTAAGGGGAGCAAAGAACGGCTGGTCCCAGTGGGGAAATCAGCTCTCAAGTACATGAAAATTTTTCGAGATCAGGTTAGAGTTCACATCAATGTCCAAAAGGGCTTTGATGATACTTTATTTCTCACTAAAAGAGGTAAGCCAATTAGCCGTGTGATGGTATTTATGATCATCAAGGACCTGGCAGCAAAAATTGGATTGAAAAAGAACATTAGTCCACACACATTTCGGCATAGCTTTGCGACACATTTGATAGAAGGTGGGGCAGATCTTCGAGCTGTTCAGGAGATGCTGGGGCATGAATCCATTACAACAACAGAAATCTACACGCACCTAGACAGAGATTACCTAAAACAAGTGATAACACAGTACCATCCACGTAGCTAATGTACCCACTGATCAAGTCCATTCTATTTCTATTTCCGCCAGAGCGAGCGCATCAGCTTACTACATCGCTGCTAAATTTTGTCTTAAAACTGCCGCTTGCGAAAAGTATCTTTAATGTACTCTATCAGGTCTCACATCCAAAGCTTCATAAAGAAATCGGTGGAATAAAATTCTTAAATCCTGTGGGGTTAGCAGCAGGGTTTGATAAGAACGCTGAGCTAATAGATGATTTTTCCTATCTAGGATTTGGATTCATTGAAATCGGAACGCTTACTCCTAAAGGGCAGCCTGGCAATCCTCAACCAAGACTTTTTAGACTTCCAAAAGACATTGCCCTTATCAATCGTATGGGCTTCAATAATGATGGGGTTGATGAAGCAGTGACTAGACTAAAAGAAAGAAAGAGCTCCATAATCGTGGGAGGAAATATTGGAAAGAACAAAGTAACGCCAAATGAACAAGCGCTCGATGACTACCTACTTTGTTTTCAAAAGCTGTTTGATCATGTGGACTACTTTGTCGTTAACGTAAGCAGTCCAAATACGCCAGGGCTTAGAGAGCTCCAGGAGAAAGAACCATTGAAGCATCTCCTCAATGAGCTAAAAAAGGAAAATCTAAAGAATAAAGCTTCAAAGCCTATCTTCCTGAAAATCGCGCCAGATTTGTCGGATCCGCAGCTTGATGACATTATTGATATTACTGAAGAAATTGACCTAGAAGGTCTTATCGTTTCAAATACCACAATAGACAGAGCCAATCTAAGAACGTCCGACCAGAGGGTGAAATCTATTGGAGCAGGTGGACTTAGTGGTGCTCCAGTTTTTGATAAATCGACGGAAGTTTTAAAGTATATTAGAAAGCGTCTACCGAACGTTCCAATTATTGCAGTAGGGGGAATAATGTCCGCAGAAGATGCTATCCAAAAGATAAAAGCAGGTGCTGATCTGATCCAGATTTACACCGGCCTTGTTTACAAAGGACCTGCCCTGATCAAAAGAATAAATAAAGCAGTGATTAAGCATTTTGAACAAGCCTAAAATCTCTACTATTTTTGGTGTCTACATCTATGGCGAAGAATAGCTACAAACAAAAGTCGACGAAGAAGGGCAAAAAGGAATTGAAAATAAATTTCCTGACCGACAGAAAATTCCACCTTTTCATCGGCTTCACAGTCCTACTAGTCGCCGTTTTTCTACTTATTTCCTTCATTTCCTACTTCCAGCATGGTCCTGCTGATCAGAGCGTGGTAGAAGCTTATTCAAGCACTGATGTCAAGGAATCAGGGCAAGAAGTCAAAAATGTTTTTGGGCTCATGGGAGCCATTTCTGCACATTATTTCATTTTTTTATGGTTTGGAGTAGCAGCAATCCTTATTCCTCCTTTCCTATTTATTGTGGCCTACCGAATCATCTGGAACAGGTCGTTGCTGCCCATCACTCCAGCTTTCAACTTCACCGTGTTCTACCTTATTTGGAGTAGCATGGTCATGGGTTACGTCCTGCTAACTCAAGAAGAGTCGAGCTTTTTTGGCTTCCTAAGCGGAGGCATAGGATATGAGCTTGCCATAATTGCTCAAAGTCTTATGGGATGGGGTGCGGTGCTTTTTCTGATATTTCTCTTCGTTGTTTTCAACATGTTCTTCTTCAACATTACCCGCATACCTGCTTTTAGCGGTCTTGGAGATGCAATTGTTGGGCTCTTTGAGAACGTGCAGATTAAACTACCGAAAAAGGAGGTGAAAGACCCGGATATATCCTCTGTACTCGATCAGATTAAGAAAGAGGTAGAAGATGAAGATGCCAACAAGGACGAGTCAGAGACCTGGGTGGTTAAGAAAGTACCAGCTAAACCAAAATCAAGAACGGAAAAACCCAAGTCAGACCCTGAGTTTACCATTGATCTCCCTGAATTCAAGGAAGAGCCTAACCCAATATCCAAAGCAGCTGAGGAAAAAATCTTTGCACCCAAGGAAGAGCCTGAAGAAAGCATTCAGCTTTCACCAGAACCGGATTTTCCTGTAGAGCAAAAAAATGAACCACTTGAAGATTTATCTTTTGAGGTTGAGCAAAAAGAGTTTGAGGAGGAGGTCACTGAAGAGGTTGTCAACTTCGATCCTACTTTGGATTTGCCCCGCTACAAATTCCCCATTCCTTCCTTACTGAAAGAATACCCAGATAAGGACGTTCAGGTTTCGAAAGGAGAATTGGAGGCAAATAAGGATCGAATCATCGAGACGCTGGTCAATTTTAAGATTGGGATTTCAAGCATCAAAGCCACAATTGGACCGACCGTAACCCTGTACGAAATAATCCCAGAGGCCGGAGTGAAAATCTCCAAAATCAAAAATTTGGAAGATGATATTGCATTGAGTCTGGCAGCTTTAGGCATCCGGATCATCGCACCGATTCCCGGGAAGGGCACTATTGGAATCGAGGTGCCAAATAAAAATCGTGAGATGGTGGATGCCAGGTCCGTGATCACCACAAGTAAGTTCATGGAAAGCAAAATGGAATTGCCGGTAGTATTGGGAAAAACCATCTCCAATGAAGTGTTTGTGACGGACTTGGCAAAAATGCCCCACCTGCTGATGGCGGGAGCCACAGGTCAAGGTAAGTCAGTAGGCTTGAACATCATGCTAGCGTCCCTTCTTTATAAGAAGCATCCTTCTCAACTGAAGCTGGTATTAGTTGACCCAAAAAAGGTGGAGCTCACTTTATTCAACAAAATTGAAAAGCACTTTTTAGCGAAGCTACCCGATAGTGAGGAAGCCATCATAACGGATACATCTAAAGTGGTGAATACACTAAATTCCCTGTGTATCGAAATGGACAATCGATATGACCTACTCAAGAGCGCTTCTTGTAGGAATTTGAAAGAGTACAATCAGAAGTTCAAGGAGAGAAAGCTAAACCCGAACAAAGGCCATAGATTTCTTCCCTACATCGTACTTGTAATAGATGAACTCGCAGACTTAATGATGACAGCAGGGAAAGAAATTGAGACGCCCATTGCAAGACTTGCACAGCTTGCCAGGGCAATTGGCATACATTTAATTGTTGCGACCCAAAGACCTTCAGTTAATGTCATTACCGGTATCATAAAGGCCAACTTCCCAGCTCGTTTGTCCTTTCGTGTAACATCAAAAATTGACTCCAGAACTATTCTTGATGCAGGTGGGGCGGATCAGCTCATCGGGATGGGTGATATGTTGTTATCATCAGGCTCTGAAATGACCAGATTGCAATGCGCTTTTGTAGATACTCCCGAAGTGGAAAGAATTTGCGATTTCATCGGAGAGCAAAGAGGCTATGATGATGCTTACTTGCTACCAGAGTATTCAGGAGACGAAGAATCTGGTATCGGAGAAGTGGACCTTTCAGATCGGGATAACCTGTTTGCAGATGCTGCCAGACTAATTGTCATTCATCAGCAAGGCAGCACCTCTTTGATCCAAAGAAAAATGAAATTAGGGTACAATAGAGCAGGACGATTAATTGATCAACTGGAAGCTGCTGGCATAGTAGGGCCATTTGAAGGAAGTAAAGCTAGGGAGGTACTAATTCCTGACGAACACAGTTTGGAACAGTTATTGTCTGAGATCGAATTGAAATATTAAGGATAAGAAAAAATGAAAAAGCTAGTTATTTACTCGTTGACGCTCGCGATCTTCTTGTATTCAAAAGCACAATACGACCCGGCAGCTCTAAGGGCTCTGGATGCAATGAGCGGCAAGTACAAAAGCATTGATGCCTTCAAGGCCTCATTTTCGCAAAAGCTAACCAACGAGAGTGCTGGAATTGATGAGACCATTTCTGGACAAATTGCAGTAAAAAATGATATGTATGTCTTAGATGTGGCTGGTCAGCGAATTTTTAATAACGGGACGGATGTCTTCACTTATAATCCAGAAATAAGTGAGGTAACAATCAGTACTTACGATCCTGAAGAGGCCGAAATCACGCTCAGCAATATTTATGATCTTTACAAAGATGGATTCAAATACGTCTTAGCTTCTACCGAGTCGAATGGAGACCGAATCATCGATTTAGACCCAGAGACGAGAGACAAAAGCTACTTCAAGATCAGAATGGTGATCAGTACTAAGGACGAACTTAAATCATTCACGGTCTTCGAACGAACAGGGAATAAGTATTTATTCACAATAGAAGCTTTCCAGCCTAGCACATATCAAGATAGTTACTTCACATTTGATACTTCAAAGTATCCTAATGTAGAGGTAATAGACTTTAGATAAAGCCAATTCAAATAAAAGCGTACCTTTGCGCGACCGGAACAGTCCGGCTTTTTTTATTTTTATTTTTTTAAATGAACATTTTCGTAGCTAAGCTTAACTATGCAACTTCAGAAGATGCATTACGTCAAGCGTTTGAAGAATTTGGAACAGTAGATTCCGCAAAAGTTATCATGGACCGAGAAACCAACCGATCAAAAGGATTTGGATTCGTTGAAATGCCAGATGACAGTGAAGCACAAGAGGCTATTTCTAGCCTTAATGACTCAGAATTAGATGGCAGAACCATCGTTGTTAAAAAAGCCAACCCAAAAGGAGGCTCAGACCGCAGATTCTAAGGATAATTGGACGATATTAATTGCTCGTGCAGAACTTTTCTGTACGAGCATTGTTTTATAGCATTGTTACGAATAGAAAAATTTTAGTGATTTGGCAAGACCTGCAACTACCCCCGTTAAGCTAAAAGACGGTTATTACATAGAACTACGACACAAAGGTGAGAGAAAAGGAATCAAACTGAGAAGCGATACTGTTCCAGAACTTCACCAATCCATCAAAAAGTACGAGAAGCTATATGACGTTCATTTCTACGGAGAAGTGAAAAAAGGAAAAGTAGTCAACGACAAGCTTCCTGAATTAAAATAATCAGACCCCAGATCAGCACCACTTTCCTCCTTCATTCTTGAAGATTAGGACATCTATGTCTGAACTGATCTAGCTATCTTAGCTTCTAATGAATAGAGCAGAAATTATCGCTCAAATCAAGGGAAAGGAATCATTTCTCTGTGTAGGACTAGATTCCGATCTTACTCGTATTCCTAAACATCTACATAAAGAGCCAGACCCAGTCTTTGAATTTAATCGTCAAATAATTGATGCTACACATAAGTTCGCTGTAGCATACAAGCCAAATATTGCCTTCTACGAGGCGCAAGGCTCAAAAGGTTGGGAATCATTACAAAAGACTGTAGAGTACATTCCAAAGGATATTTTCACCATTGCTGACGCAAAGAGAGGAGATATTGGAAATACCTCAAAAATGTATGGAAAAGCATTTTTTGATAGATTAAGATTTGATTCCGTCACCGTGGCACCATACATGGGTTCAGACTCTGTTTTGCCATTTCTGGAGTTTGAAAATAAATGGGTAATACTGCTTGCAGCCACGAGCAACCCAGGTGGGATGGATTTTCAACATGAAGAAATCGATGGTGAAAAACTCTATCAGAAAGTCATTAGAACAAGTTTGGATTGGGGAACAGAGGAAAACATGATGTATGTGGTTGGTGCTACAAGACCTGAAGCACTTGGTGAAATAAGGAAGACGCTTCCCCACCATTTTCTGCTAATTCCAGGCGTAGGAGCCCAAGGGGGTGATTTAAGAACAGTTTGTAAGTTTGGCTTCACGGAAGATTGCGGTCTTCTTGTCAACTCTTCCAGAGGAATAATCTATGCAGATTCTACAGACAACTTCGCAAAAGAAGCATCTCGCCAAGCCGAAAAACTACAAGTAGCAATGGCCGAGATACTTCAAAATTCCTGACTTCTTTTTAGACTACAAAGTAACGTAGCGCTCTAAACGAGCCAACTCGTCATCATCCACATATTTGCCGATCTCGCGCCTAAATTGCTCCATGCTTTCATAAGGCCGATACTCTTCAAACTCATGCAGCATCTTGTCTCCTACTCCTGGAATGGCTAGTATCTCTTCCTTAGAAGCCGTATTTAAATTAACCGGCACAAAGACGAAATTCTCGTATTGTGCCACCTCTTCCTCAGATACGTATTTGCCAATCTCCCTTCTAAACTGTTCAACAGAAGTATATGGCCGATACTCCTCAAACTCATGAGCCATCTTGTCTCCAACACCAGGAACTTGCTTGAAGTCCACCTCAGCGGTTGTGTTCAAGTTCATTGGTAGAAACATCTTGGACTTGAATTCCGCAAGCTTATTCTCTCCCACCACTTCACTTAGTTTTGCAAGAAAACCTTTAGGATCCAAGTACGGTCGCCCAGCAATAATTGCCTCGATATCTGAATCAAGTAGTCCCAGAGAGTAGATTTCATCTCTAGAGGCCAGATTAGGATTGAGCACATTACTCGAGGAAGCCACTTCAACTTCCGAAACCTCTTCAGTTTCTGCCGTAGTTTGAGCCTCTTCGCTTTTCTCTTCTCCACTAGTTGATGACGAGCAAGAAGCGATGAATGCAATCATGGTGATACAAATAAGTATTCTTTTCATGTTCTATTTTGTTTTTAGTTGTAGAAGATGGAACCCCATTAAACCAATTGGAATAAGCGTACCCGGAGCTAAAGCTGGCAATGCTCCGGTCAATGACTCCATCAATAATTCTCTTGTTGGCATGCTGGGATACATTTCTAGTTCAAATTCCCAATTACTTTTTAAATGTAGAAAAACTCCCAGTACCCCGGATAAAATGGTCAGCAAATAGAAGATTTTCACTAGTACTAGTGACCAGTTACTGAGCCACAGGGATATTACGCCAAGAGATAGGGATATCAGTGGAAAAAATTGCCAGAAAGACTCATAGTGACCGATTAGCACTAACTC
>CAYYNA010000045.1:0-2433 GCA_964472815.1 uncultured Roseivirgaceae bacterium | reverse complement strand
TATCTAAATGACGGAAGATTTCCTCCACTACGTATGGAAGTTTCAAAAATGGGAGAGCTCGGAATTAATTGGTAGCAAAGGTGAGCCGATTGTAATTATCAATCCAGGCTTTCACAATAAAGACTCTGGGCCAGACTTTGAAGAGGCAAGAGTAAAGATAGGAAACGTTGAATGGGCTGGCAGTATTGAAATCCACCTCAGATCTTCAGACTGGTCCAGGCACCATCACTCCGGTGATCCCGCATATGATAATGTCGTGTTGCATGTAGTCTATGAGCACGACCTTGAAATCAAGCATAAAGAATCAGAAGTCATCCCGACACTGGAGCTGAAAGGGATCCTGAATCAATCCTTCATTAATAATTACCAAACTCATGTAGATCACCCAGAGACCATTGCTTGTGGTAGTCAGCTATCACCCAAAATGGATCTTTCGTATTCCTCTATGTTGGATAAGGTGCTTGTAGAACGACTTGAGAAAAAAGCTCAGGCGGTTTTTGAAATTTTCAAGGAATCTCGGGAGGACTGGGAATCAACCTGCTACCAAATGATTGTTAGAAACTTTGGCTTTTCTGTGAATCAAGATGCATTCAAGGCATTATCAAAAAAACTCAATTTTAGCATCATCAAGCAAAACTTACATGACCCTTTTAAAACAGAGGCACTGCTCTTTGGACAAGCAGGATTTTTGATTGGCGCAAAAGATGATTATCAGAGAAAACTAAAAAGAGAATACAATTACCTATCGGCAAAGTATAGGTTGCCTGATCCATTGATAAAGAGCCAATGGAAGTTCGGAAAAATACGGCCACCTAATTTTCCAAGCGTTAGACTTTCGCAGTTATCCGGCTTACTTTCTCACCACCCTAAACTATTTCATCTCATAGTTGCTGATCAAGACACAAATGCCCTATTGGAACTCCTTAAATTTAAGGTTTCTGAATACTGGAAGTCGCACTATGATTTTGGGAAAGGAAGAAAAAGAAAAGTACAGACAATTGGAAAACAGACTTTTGAAAATTTACTAATTAATTCTGTAGCTCCAGTCATGGCAGCATTTAGCAAATACTCAGGAAATGACGATTTTATGAACAGGGCAATCAGCATCCTGGAATTGTTGAGTCCCGAACAAAATAGGATTACTAAGCTGTGGGCAGCACTAGACAAAAAGCCAACAAGTGCTTTTGCTTCGCAAGCTCAAATACAATTAGTGAATGACTATTGTACCAAAAGAAAATGCCTGTCATGTGCGATCGGAGTGTCAATTCTGAGCAATGATTAACTGGGTTATTCATATTATCTTACTTACGGCTTTAGCCATTCTCTATTTCAAAAAGCACAATTGCAGTCTGTCACCTTTCTTGTTTGCTGGCGCTTACATTTTAAAACTTGCAGCTGGTATGGCCGTTGGGTGGATCTTCTTTAGTCATTATGGGTCTGGCGACACTATAGTCTTCTTCGAAAAAGCAAAAGCAATGGCAGCTCTTCCACTTAATGAGTATCTGGATTTACTATTTTCAGCTAGTAACTATGAAGTATCAAAAGAACCAAGGGTGCTCTTTTTCACCAAGTTTTTGTCGCTTATCACCTTTATAACAAGTGAATCCTACTGGATAAGTTCTCTATACATCTCCACCATGAACTTTTTCGCTACGTGGTTTCTCGTAAAAGTTCTAAAGGAAATCTATCCCAAAATTATTAACGCAAGCATTATTTGTTTTTTGATCCTTCCCTCAGTTGTGTTTTGGTCTTCAGGTATACTGAAGGATACATTTTCATTCGCAGCGGTTTCACTATTGATTAGCTCATGCCTTAAGCTGTACCACAGAAAAAGTGTCTCGATATCCGAAATAATTCTAGGGCTAGCCAGTCTTTTTATTCTGCTCAAATTAAAACATTACTTACTGGTATCATTTTTCCTTTTTGTTGGACTCTTAGCATTTCTTACACTGATTAGAAAATCAAACATAAAGTACAAGGTATTAGCCATCTTCATTTTGATTTTGGCATTTGGATCCACACAATTTATTCACCCATACCTAAAGACTGATCGACTAGTCCAAACGATTTATGAGAACAATCAATCAATAACACAAAACACGAAACAGGAAAATAAGCTATCCATCTATATTGAAAGTCCTGAAATAACTAGTTTGGTAAAAGAAATACCTGAAGCTCTCCACATTGGGCTTTTCAGGCCCTCACTATTCGATTTTACATCAGGCTGGGGTTGGTTTCATAAGGTAGAGAATACCATTCTTACCTTCCTCTTCTTTTTATCAATACTCCTTCTAGTCAAGGAAAGGCCCAAAATAGATTTCCCATTGATTTCCGCTAGCATCTTCACTATTCTGATACTTGCAGTACTACTAGCTCTGTCCACTCCTAACTTCGGCACATTGGTTAGGTACAAAAATGCTTTTCTCCCCTATT
>CAYYNA010000044.1:16824-19056 GCA_964472815.1 uncultured Roseivirgaceae bacterium | reverse complement strand
CCTACGGTAGAAAGCGACTGAAGGCCACTCTATTAAACGTAGAGTGGAGAAATGAGCTGCTCTTGTCAAATTGGTCTGTACTGGAAGCTGGTATTGGGGTCTCCAGAAACGAGATCGACGATGAGTTGAATGAATATGCTTTTTTGGATTCGGCAGGCTTCAGCACGTTGGATGAAAGTACGTTCAACGAGCTTGCCTTAACCACCAACACGTTTACAGGCTACTTGCAGTCTACGTTATTTTCGAAAGACTCTATGCATGCCATGAATGCTGGCATCAGATTCAATTACCTGGATTATAGCGAGCAACTCCTTGTAAGTCCCAGAGTGACGTACCGATTTAAACCGAAGTGGGAAAACGAAACCTCGTTTAGAGTTTCCGTAGGGCGATATAGTCAGCCGCCATTTTATCGCGAATTGAGAGACTTGGAGGGAGACATTAGAGATAATGTACAAGCGCAAAAGTCTCTGCATATCATTGGTGCCATGGAGCGTGTCTTCAATTGGTGGAATAGGCCTTTTTTGTTCACCGCAGAAGGTTACTACAAGCAATTGGATGATGTCATTCCTTACGATATTGATAATGTTCGTTTGAGGTATTTTGCCAATAATAATGCTGATGCGAGGGCATACGGCATGGATTTCAGGATCAATGGCGAATTTATCCGAGGTACCCAATCCTGGTTTAGCTTAGGCTTTCTGAAGACGGAGGAGGACATAGCAGAAGATAATAAGGGGTACATCCGGAGGCCTACGGACCAGAACATCAACCTGGCATTTTATTTTGAGGATCATCTACCAAACGATCCCTCGCTTCGAGTTTACGTCAACACCGTTTTTGGTTCTGGGTTTCCACTTGGCCCACCGAATAACATAAATGCGAGAAATATTTTTTCCGGGGATGAATACTATCGTGTGGATATGGGCCTTTCCAAATCGTTTGAGTTGAATAATCATAAGTATTTGAAAATGATCTGGTTAAGAGTAGAAGTGTTGAACGCGCTTGCTGCTGATAACACCTTGTCCTATTCGTGGATTCAAGACATCAATGGATCGCAATTAGCTATACCAAATTCATTATCGGCAAGGTTTTTGAATTTGAAGGTGTCAGCAGATTTTTAATCAAATTTATTTTCACCAATGAAGAAATCAATTGTAGTCCTAGCCCTCATACTGGGCGTCTATTTAGCGGATGCTCAAGAATATAAAGTGATCACTGTGGTAGAGTCCATTGTACCTGCCGGCATAGGTAGATCCAGAATTATTGAGAACAAAACCGAACTTGATGTTGATGCTTTCACCACGGAAAGAACCGATGGTAAGAAAAGTGATCAGGGAGATATCAAAAGGTCAGATGCGAAAGTCGATGAATTTTCCGAGGCTAAGCTTTTGAACTTTTATAGTATCGCAGGAATTAACTTCCAGAATATCGCTTCGAATGACGCGCTTATTACTTCCAAACTCAATCAATTATCCGAAGAAGGATGGGAGCTAGCCTTTGTACTAGGAGGAGTGGAAAGCGATTCAGGAAAAGGAGATGGAAAAGGTATTTTTATAACGAGATTTGTATTTAAGAAATAAGACTATGAAATCATTAACCAGACTTTTACTCATTGCCACAGTTGCATTTACCGTTGCTTCTTGTAACCGACAAGTAACACGGATCAACCCAGATCAACAGATTGATCTAAGTGGCAGATGGAATGATACGGATTCTAAATTAGTAGCCGAGGAGATGATCAAGGATGTGACAGGCAGACCTTGGCACAACGATTTTCGAATTGCAGAAAGCCGTAAACCGACCGTGATCGTGGGATATGTTCAGAACAAGAGCAGTGAACACATCGAAGCGGAGACGTTTATCAAAGACATAGAGCGTGAATTCATCAATTCAGGTTTTGTGAGAGTTGTCTCCAATTCAGAGTTCAGGGAAAAGCTGAGAGAAGAAAGAGCCGAGCAAGGTGAATTTGCCTCTCCAGAAACACAGGCAAAGTGGGGAAAGGAATTAGGAGCTGACTTCATGATGTTCGGCATCATCACGGCAGTAACTGATTCTTACAAGAAGGAGAAGGTGGTCAATTACAAAGTGAACCTTGAACTTTCCAATATTGAGACGAACGAAAAGGTCTGGATTGGGGATAAAGAAATCAAGAAGTACATCAAGAACTAGCTAAGTTGGGATCCTGAACGCTAAGGTGAGATGCCAAGACCCAAGACCAAGAGTGAGCTGGTT
>CAYYNA010000044.1:10325-16724 GCA_964472815.1 uncultured Roseivirgaceae bacterium | reverse complement strand
CACATGAAAGTAATGTCTTTGATCCAAAGCCATACTGATGAAGAGCTTTTCGAAAAGAAGCGATACAAATGGACAGGTTCGACATCCTTAGGAGCTTATTTGATATCTTCCACTTCAAGCCATTATGATTGGGCATACAAGCTCATCAAAAAAGCACTTAAATGACCATTACCTTTTGATCCATTTTTCATGAAATTGAAACTGAAGGCATATCGCCCGTATTTAGTTCTGCTAGTTGTACTAGGAGGGTGTGCCTCTTTTTATGAACTGAATTATGATTTCAACAAGAAGTTTGAGCGGGGAGATATCCAGGAGGCTGCTGCAGTCTTAGATCAAAATAAGAAAGCAGCTAAGAGCAAGACGCGATTTCTCTACTACGCCAATCAAGGGATTGTAGAGCATTTGTTGGGTAATTATGAAAAGAGTAATCAATGGCTGGAAGATGCCTACATTTTTGGTGAAGACTATCGCAAAAACTACCTCAACTTCGCTGCATCGTACTTTCTGAATCCGAATTTGATCGTTTATCCAGGTGAGGATCACGAGCACTTGATGCTTCTTTATTACAAGGCGCTTAATTACCTAAAGATGAGCGATTTTGAGTCGGCACTTGTGGAGTGCAGGAGGTTGAATCAGCGGCTGTATGAGTTAGGCGATAAGTATACGTCAGAGAATAAGTATCAAAAAGATGCCTTCATTCATAACCTGATGGGGATCATCTATGATGCCTCCAAGGACTATAATAACGCCTTCATTGCCTACCGTAATGCCCTGGAGATTTATAAATCAGATTTTCAGGAAATGTTTAGTCTGGGAATACCAGATCAATTGAAAAGAGACCTGATTCGAACTGGAGAGCTGGCTGGTTTTTCCGAAGAAGTAGATCAGTACGAAAAGGAGTTTGATATGACCTACGAACCGTACCTTCCGGAAGGAGGCGATCTTGTCTTTTTCTGGCACAATGGACTGTCACCAATCAAGGATGAATGGTCCATCAATTTCGTTGTGGCAGCAGGAGCGGGTCAGGTTTTCTTTGAAAACGATGAGCTGGGATTAAACTTCCCATTCTTTTATGACGCGGATGATTACGATACGGACCTGAGTGACCTGAGAGCTTTCAGAGTAGCCTTTCCTAAGTATATTGAAAGACAGCCTTACTTTTTGAATGCAGATCTTCAAGTGGATAATAGGTACTTCATTTTAGAAAAAGCGGAAGATGTGAATGCGATTGCATTTAAGACGCTGAATGAGAGAATGTTAGCAGAATTAGGCAAGGGGTTGTTACGGGTAGCCATAAAGAAGGCAGTGGAGAAACAAGTGCGAAAAGAAAATGAGAATCTGGGCTTCTTGGTAGGGGCTCTGAATTTTGCCACAGAGCAAGCAGATACGAGAAATTGGCAAACCATGCCACATAGTATATACTACACCAGGGTTCCACTTAAAGACGGACAAAATCAAATCAATTTGATCACACGGGGTACAAAGAGTGAGAGTGTACAGAATTTCTACTTTAACGGGACCCCTGGAAAGACACAATTTCAAACCTACCAATCACTGGAAAGCAATATTGCCTTTTAGCGGAGGGGCAGACTTTGCAATTAGGCCAAAACCGTTTATTTTGGTCATCTAATCAAATTAACCGAGAAATGTTCACTGAATACGAGATAGAAAGCATGCTAGAATATCCTGAGGTGACGGAAGCCGCATCCGCACTGAAAAAGGAATTCTTAAAAGAAGAAGCACCATACCTTGAGATAAGTGATGAAGACTTTTTCTCGTTAGTTGTGATGGCTCCCACCATCGGAATCGCCATGGCCGATGGCAACATCAGTTTCTTTGAAGAAATGGCGCTAAATAAGAAAGCCAGAAAGTTGTCAAAAGGAGGCTATTTCATGAAGAAAGATCCGGTGGTCTATGCGATGAAATACTTGATAAAGAATTACTATAACTGGTCGGACAAGTTTTTTGAAGTACTAAAGATCACGATCCAGACCACAGTGAATTTAGAAAAGACGTCCAAAGCCTTCGATCCCTCGGGGGACGTAGATTATGGGGCATACAAGAAAGCGGTGTTGGAAGCACCTTATTTACTGATTCGCTTCATATCTAGTTTCTTTCTCGAAAACGATGAAGATGTGATTAATAGTGATCACAAAATTGGAAAGACCGAATACCAGCGACTCATTCTCATCGGAGAAAAGCTAGAGCTTGACAAGATTCCCGTCTTTCAGATGTTTTGCCATACCTTCAAATAATTATTGGGACATAGCGTCGTTTGATTTCTGATGAAGTACTCTCATTATGTTCAGTTACTTGTGTTAATCCTGAGCATCTCCATAAGTTCATGCGATAATGACGACATGAGCCCTTCCCAAGGACTTAATCCAGATTCTGTCATCACTGCTTGGTTAGACTCTTTGGGTATCGTAGCGACTGTTGATGCCAGCGGCTACTACTATTATCCGGATTCCCTCAATCCAAGCGGAGCTCAGGTTGGTCAAGCAGGTGAAGTGCTGGCAGTCTTTTATAACCTTCAAGATTTAGAGGGAGTTACCATTGCCAGCTATCAGCCCCAAGATGGAGATTCGCTGCTCTTTAAGTACGCTAGCAATGCGGTGTTCCCAGTCATTTTTGATGAATTGGTCTCCATCATGAGAGTGGGTGAGACATATAATTTTATCCTTCCACCTTCCTTATCCTACAATGATGTGGCATCCATCTCCACCTCAGATGGTTCAGGCATATACAACCTACAAATCTCGTTGGTCGGTATACTTAGCGAAGGAGAAGTGCTAGCAGCTGAATTGGATCAAATTGATGACTACATCAGGGTAAACGATCTCAACGATACCATCAGTGTCATGATAGATCGCATCGACACTACTTTTCTCAATGATGTAATTCTTTCCATTGATACGACGTTTAGCTATGATATTGACAGTGTGGAGTATTTCACTTCGGGAGTTCGCTACAAGATGTTGGCGGAAGGGGATGGTCCAACCCCAATCAACGGTGATTTGATTACCATTGACTACCGAGCCGAGTTTCTGGATGGCCAGGTGTTTCAAACCAGGTCCAATTTTGATATCACGATTGGATCTAGCGTGCCCAATGTACTGATACCCGGTTTTGATTTTGGTCTGGGCCTTATGGAACCAGGTGAAAGAGGGTTGATCATCATACCATCCTCACAAGCCTACAGAGAAAGCGCATTCGTGGTACCGGCCTTCATAATTCCCGAATTGATCGAAGATGCAGTCATTCCAGAGTACGTAGAATTGGTCCCTCCATATAAAAGCTTGATTTTTGACGTTACTAGAGTCAATTGACAGCTTAAGTAGTCAAAGTGAAAAGTTCACTCCAAAGTCCCTAATTTTGAGCACGCCTTGTTAGCATCTCTTAAACGATATTGTATTGTCACCTTTGCGCTTGTTTGCTCAACAGGTGTCCTGGCGCAGGAAAGCATCTATCAGAAGTATGATATCTATCGGAATCCTACACGCGTAATTCTGAATCAAATCAGTATCACTGCTACCACGGGTTATGGAGCTACGTTCTATTCCCATGATCTAAGCGGAGTTTACTTTTATCAAGATGCTCAAAATCAATTTATTTTCAACAACAATATTGAGAACCTTGGAAGTACGTTCACAGGATTCACCGATTGGTTAAACGATCCGCAGCAAGGATTTGAAACTTCCATTGATAATCCCTTTGAAGTTCCTTATGACTACCTCCCAAATCCCGTCAATAACCCGCTCTTGGGTGATCAGACCTTTTTGGTCAATACAGATACCGTGGATTTCGGTTTTGAGGGGACCAGCCACGGGATCCCAATTAACCTCATGCTGCATTATGAGTACCTTGATTTTCGTGTAGGGCTTGGTTACTCCTATGAGCGACAATTTGTAAGAGCACTTAGTCCCACCAATTTCGGTGATCAGGTTCGAGATTATGAACCCAATTTTAAATCCACAAGATTTACCAGATTGTACGGGATGCTAGGCTACAAATTCTATTCATGGTGGTGGTATGATTTTGTAGCAGAGCTAAATATTGGAAGAATTAATCAAGGCCCGAATCAATTTAATAGAGGAGCCATCTCTAAGGGCTTGTACTACAATTTTGGTGTAAGCATCGAAAACAATTGGTCTGAGTACTTCCGGCTGATCGTCCGTCCAAGCATTGATTTCAAGTCTTATACAGTCAATATTCCTGATGGAGCATCCGTCAGGCACAGGCAACCGACCTTCTTTGTGCAATTCGGCGTGAGCATCAATATTCCCGACATCAGAAGGTCGCCCATGGCGAGCGATCATACGCAATTGAAGCACGTTTATACGGATCCTAGAACCGGTCGAAGGGAAGAGGTGAGAGGGCAGCCGATCACCAAACGACAGAACCCAAAAATTGGTGAAAATCATCGCCGACCAAATCAGCATATGCCAAGCCGAAAAAATCGCGTAAAGTCCAAGAAACGCAATTAAATAGCGCTAAAATTTGTATCTTGCGGCTTATTTTTAAGTGACCCCAAAATAGGTTAAATGGCAGACGGAGATATCGAGAATTTACCATCTTCAGAAGAGAACATCATCCCCATAAATATCGAAGAAGAAATGCGAGGCGCATACATCGATTATTCGATGAGCGTTATCATTTCTAGAGCTTTACCAGATGTAAGAGACGGATTAAAACCAGTTCATAGAAGAATCCTTTACGGGATGGATGAGCTGGGTGTTAATTACAACAAATCGTACAAAAAATGTGCTCGTATTGTAGGGGATGTATTAGGTAAGTATCACCCTCATGGAGACACAGCTGTTTATGACACAATGGTACGTATGGCGCAAGAGTGGTCCATGCGATATCCGCTCGTGGATGGGCAAGGAAACTTCGGCTCAGTTGATGGAGATTCCCCGGCAGCTATGCGATATACAGAAGCTCGACTTAGAAGGATTTCAGAAGAGCTCCTAGCGGACATAAGAAAAAACACGGTTGATTACGTTCCGAACTACGATGATAGTACGGAAGAGCCAAGTGTTTTACCTGCCAAGGTGCCTAACCTGTTGATCAATGGTGCCAGCGGTATCGCCGTTGGTATGGCCACTAATATGGCGCCTCACAACCTTAGTGAGGTCGTGGATGGGGTAATCGCTTATATCGATGACAATGAGATTACCATTGAAGGGCTCATGCAGTACGTCACTGCACCTGATTTCCCAACAGGGGCAACCATTTATGGCTATCAAGGGGTGAGAGCAGCTTACGAAACAGGTCGAGGAAGAGTCGTACTGCGAGCAAAGGCAGACTTTGACACCACGAGCACAGGAAGAGAGCAGATCATTATCTCTGAGATTCCTTATCAAGTGAACAAGGCAAGCATGATCGAAAAGACTGCTGGCTTGATCAATGACAAGAAAATCGAAGGTATTGCAGATATCAGGGATGAGTCGGATAAGCAAGGAATGCGTATCGTTTACGACCTGAAGAAAGACGCCATTCCGAATATTGTCCTTAACAACCTATACAAGCAGACACAGCTTCAGTCTTCCTTCAGTGTAAACAATGTGGCACTAGTAAATGGCAGGCCTAAGACGCTCAACCTGAAGGACCTAATTAAGCATTTCGTTGACCATCGACACGAAGTGGTCATCAGAAGGACGCAGTATGAGCTGGACGAAGCAGAAAGACGTGCGCACATCCTTGAAGGGTACCTGATTGCGCTAGATAATTTGGATGAGGTGATCAACCTGATTAGGTCTTCCAGGGATCCGGATGAGGCTAGGGAAGGGCTGATGACGAAATTCAGTCTGTCAGAGATTCAGGCCAAGGCCATTCTCGATATGCGTCTCCAGCGTCTGACCGGACTGGAAAGAGATAAAATTCAGAAGGAATACGAGGAGATCATGCAGCTGATCGAGAAGCTAAAAGAGATCTTAGCGAACGAGGACCTCCGAATGACCATCATCAAAGACGAATTGTTGGAGATGAAGGAGAGATACGGTGACGATAGAAGGTCCAATATCGAGCACAGCGCCGATGAATTCACTGCAGAGGATATGATTCCGGATGAGGACATGGTGATCACCATTTCCCATCATGGCTACATCAAAAGAACGCCGTTGGTAGAATACCGAACCCAAGGACGTGGAGGTGTGGGAAGCCGAGCTGCCACCTCAAAAGATGATGACTTCACAGAGCATTTATTTATTGCCTCAGCTCATAACTACTTGTTAATATTCACCGAGTTTGGAAAGGTCTTTTGGATCAAAGTATGGGAGCTTCCTGAAGGAAGTAAAGCAGCTAAGGGTCGTCCGATTCAGAATTTGATTCACATCGAATCAGAGGACAAGGTGAGATCCGTGATCAATGTGAAGACACTGGAAGATCCGGACTACA
>CAYYNA010000044.1:7642-10225 GCA_964472815.1 uncultured Roseivirgaceae bacterium | reverse complement strand
GAGGACAAGGTGAGATCCGTGATCAATGTGAAGACACTGGAAGATCCGGACTACATCAACAATAACTTCTTAGTGATGTGTACCAAGAGAGGTACCATCAAGAAAACTTCCTTGGAAGCTTACAGTAGACCCAGAAGAAATGGCATCAACGCAATCACCATTAATGAAGGGGATAAGCTGCTGAATGTGGAAATGACCGATGGAGATAATCACATCATCATCGGTTGTAATTCTGGAAGAGCAATTAACTTTCACGAGTCTGATGTGCGTTCGATGGGCCGAATGGCCGCTGGCGTGCGAGGAATGAGCATCACAGACAAGGAATTTGTAGTTGGTATGGTTTGTGTAGACTACAAGAATCCGCCAAACTTGCTTGTAGTATCTGAAAGAGGTTACGGTAAAAGATCCGAGCTTGAAGACTACCGCGTAACTAAGAGAGGCGGAAAGGGCGTGAAAACGCTGAATGTGACTGACAAAACAGGAGAATTGGTTGCATTGAAAGATGTTGTTGATGGTGATGAATTGATGATCATCAACAAATCTGGAATAGCTATTAGAATGTCGATCGATAACCTTCGAGTAATGGGTAGAGCAACCCAAGGGGTCAAACTAATCAAGCTGAATGAAAACGACGAAATTTCAGCGGTTGAAAAGATTTCAATGATCGAGGGAGACCAAGAAGAGGAGTCGAGTGAAAACGAAACAGATAATGAGAACAAAGATTAAACCTAATACAGTAATGAGAACTTTCTTAACACTACTTCTGGCTTTAACGATTAGTATAGCTGGATATGCACAGAAAAAACCCAAGCCTAAACTAAACAAGGTGCAGCCTGCCATGGATGATGGCAATTATGGTGAAGCGAAGACCATTGTAGACCTTGCCATTGATTACGAGAAAACCAAAGAAGATCCTATGACTTGGTTTTTGAGAGGTCAGGTGTATGCGGCACTAGATACAGCAAACAATGAGCCTGGAGCGTTAGAAGAGTCCATGAGATCTTTTGATAAAGCATTGGAGCTAGATCCAGAGCAAAAGAAGTTGAGCAGTGTAGATTTCACTTCTGGAGCGGTGGTGAATGTCGATACGAAGAGACAGGGGATGTATGCCTACTACTACAATGAAGCAATCAACGATTACAACGAGCAGGATTTTGAAGGAGCAGCAGGAAATTTCGAAACGGCGTTTTACGTGATGCCTTCTGACACGAATGCGATTTTGAATGCAGCATATGCTGCCTCTTCTGCTGATTTGGGTGAACGCGCACAAGCGAATTTCCAAAAGGCCTACGAAGCTGGCTCAACAGATAAGAACATCTTCCTTCAGCTCTACAATTACGCACTGAAGGATGAAGATTATGAGAAGGCACTAAACGTCATACAGAATGGTCGAGAAGTTAGACCTGACGACTTGGACCTGATGAAATATGAAATCAACTTATTCATTCAGTTGGAGAAAACAGATGAAGCAAGAACGGGTCTAGAAGAAGCGATTGCTGCTGATCCTGAGAATCCAGATTTGTTATTCAGTATGGGTGTGCTTCAAGAAGAAATTGGTAATGCGGACGAGGCATTAGTTTACTACAAGAAGGCCATTGCATCTGATCCTAATCACTTCAATTCCAACTTTAACTTGGCGGTATACGTGTTTAATCAAGCCAATGAAATGATGAAGGAGCGTAACGGACTGAGCTACAAAGAAGAAAAGAAGATCAATGAATTGACGACTAAGATCGATGCTCAGCTGAACGAGGCGCTTCCAATATGGGAAAGACTTTACTCCATCAAAAGCACGGATCAAACCGTACTTGAAACCCTTGGATACATCTACACTAATCTGAAGATGAATGACAAGGCGGAGAAAATCGCTAATGAACTGGATGCCATAAAGGGATAAAAGAGATCACATTTGAATGAAGAAACCATCAAGCTTTGCTTGGTGGTTTTTTTATTTCTACCAGTAGGTAAAGCATAAAAAGTGTCTGCGCTACTTCTTTTACTTACTTAAGTAAACCAAACACAAAAGGGAATCGTTAATCAGGCTTTACTACGCTTTTAAACTCATCAGCAGCGCATGCAGGAACGTTTTATCCAACAAATTTTTGAGAAGCATCAACAGTGCAGTCAATGCCCCACTACGGAGGATATTTCTCGGTTCTTTGAAGATCTGCTAGGAATTATTTTTCCAAACTTTACGAGCAAACCAGTCAGTGACGTAGGGGCCTTGAGGCAGGCATTGGAATATGCTAAGAGCAACCTGAAGGATGTTCTTGAAACAGACGAAATTCTTAAAAATCAGATAGCTGATGAATTCTTCGGTCAGTTAGACCGTATTTATGAACTACTGTTGGAAGATGTAGAAGCGATTTATGAAGGAGACCCAGCGGCAAAAAGTAGGGAAGAAGTGATACGGTCCTATCCTGGTTTTTATGCCATTGCAGCCTATCGCGTGGCTCACCTGCTACTAAAACTAGGATCACAGCTACTTCCTCGATCTATTACTGAATATGCTCACAGCAAAACAGGTATCGATATACACCCTGCTGCTACGATAGGTCATCGGTTCTGCATTGATCACGGGAC
>CAYYNA010000044.1:0-7542 GCA_964472815.1 uncultured Roseivirgaceae bacterium | reverse complement strand
AACGAGCACAAGATCAAGTCCTTTAACTAATTGATATTGAGAAAGCTATGAATAGTCTTTTCGATGTAATCGGGAACACACCGCTGGTAAAGATTGAGCGATTAAATCCCTATGAGAATGTGACCATCTACGGGAAATTGGAAGGACAAAACCCGGGGGGTAGCGTGAAGGATCGTGCCGCTTACGGTATGATTTCCGGAGCAATGGAAAGAGGTGAGATCAAAAAGGGAGACCGCTTGATAGAGGCAACCAGCGGTAATACTGGTATTGCTTTGGCTATGATTGCCCAATCCATGGGTTTGGAAATGACGCTTTTGATGCCGGAAAATAGTACGATTGAACGAGTACAAGCCATGAAGGCCTACGGTGCGACGGTGATGCTTACACCTTCCGAACGAACCATTGAGTACTCCAGAGAATTGGCTGAGAAAATGGCGAAGGAAGAGGGCTACTACATGCTCAATCAGTTTGCGAATGCTGACAACTATGGCATGCACTACAAGACCACAGGTCCTGAGATTTGGAGAGATACCAAGCAGGAGGTTACGCATTTCGTCTCTGCCATGGGCACCACCGGGACGATCATGGGTGTGTCACGCTACCTTAAAGAGCAAAATCCGAACGTGCAAATTGTAGGTACGCAACCTACCGAGGGCTCAAGTATTCCAGGCATTAGACGCTGGTCTCCAGCGTTTCTTCCCAAGATTTTTGAAAAGGAACGAGTGGATCGGACCATTGATGTGAGTGAAGATCAGGCCAAAGAGATGGCGAGGAAGCTCGCCACCGAAGAAGCCATCATGAGTGGGATGAGCAGTGGGGGAGCCTTAACTGCTGCACTTCAAGTTGCTTCTGCATTGGATTCAGGAACCATCGTTTTCATCGTTTGTGATCGAGGGGACCGGTACCTCAGTTCAGGTTTATTTGATTAGGGCATAGCTCCCAAATTCTGAGAAGTAGTTAGCTTGCGTCCCTATGAGCTTATTGACCGTTTTGCTTCTATTAGGCCTTGGTGGAATCATCTTTTTCGTCTACTATGTCTTCAAAGATGAAGGACCTCACCACCGCTAGTCTTACTGACTTAGGCGGTTAGCCACGTGCTCTATCGTCGCTTTGGAGTTGTCAAAGTAGAAGATGATGTCCTGAGAGCCTCCGGAATTAATGAGCTTATATCCCATCACATTGTTGCTGATCGCTGAAGTAAAGCCACTTCCTAATTTGGTATTGATCGATTCTGTTCCCATGGACATCATCACGTCCTGTGGCAATGCTTGATTCAGTGGCAGGTCTTTGAAAACCCACGTATTGGTATTTCTGGAGAACACCTTAAACTTCTGAATATCACCCATGACCGAGCCCTCCCTTGGGTACAGAAGTATGACCCTCACGTACTCGCCCTCAAGCGTAAACTCCAAGCCATAATCTGGGTAGAACAAAGTAACAAATGACCCTCTTTTGTCATCAACTTTGGAAACAAGTGCAGTTTCTCCAAAGGTCTTCACTACTTCATCGGAGGTATCACCGATCCGAATACCGTTAAAAGAGCAGACCCCTTCCTCGACGCTTATACTGAACGTCTTTTCCTTCACCTTAGGCTCATATTGAGCGAAGGAGGTTACAACACATGCAAGCAGAAGGAGGGAAACGAAGGTTTTCATGGTGGTAGGTACTATTAGGTTTAGGACTCAAAGGTCTCAAGGATAATGAAAAAATACAAAAAATGGGCTCGAATCTTGTACTGAGCTTACGCCAACATTTGATTGAAATATGCGTTTGCATTCCCTAATTACTAACTCAACTAAACACAACTCTTATGAAAACCAGACTAACACTTCTTGCCATTGTACTTATTGCAGTGGTTTCGTTCGCATTTATCAGCATCGAAAAGACCAACGAAAGTGAAGAAGCCGTGAAAGCCCTTGTGACGAAAGCGTACATCAATGGCGCTTTCAACAAGCTTGATGCAGAATCCATGGAAGACGGCTTCCATCCCGATTTTGCCATTTACTCACCTAAAGGAACAGAGATCAGCAAGTATCCGATTGCAGATTGGGTCGCTGGTGTCAAGAAGCGAAGAGCCGATAGCTATGATCCCAACGCCGAGAAAAACAAGTGGGACCATAAATTCGCGGCTGTGGACGTGACAGGACATGCCGCTCAAGTGAAAGTGCAACTGTACAATCAAGGCAAGCACGTTTTCACTGATTACCTAAGCCTGTTGCGCTTCGAGGACGACTGGAAAATTGTGGCGAAGGTGTATTATCGCCACAAGTAATCAACTGCGAAAGAGTACCCGATCGTAGTAGAAAGATCCTACCAATAGGACCAAAGCGATCAAAGCACCAGCCCAATTTGGGTCACCTGAGGACAGGTGCGCATACAAGGCCAACACAAAATCAATAGCTAGCCCATAATAGGCTAGCTTTTTTAATATCGGAGAAAGCTTGGATAGGATCGCGATTACTGCGAGCAGTTTGGCAATCCCAAGTGGTATCACCAGCGAACTCGGAAATCCTAGGTTTTCATACATTTCACCCAACATGTCGGTCTGTGTAAATGCGCCCACAACCTGGAGTAGCATCATCGCACAAAGGAGACCGGTGAAGACCCAGTAGAGAATTTTTTTGGTAAGCATAGCGTAGAGGAAGTTTTTGAATGAATTCAAATTACAAAATTTCGAGAGATAAAACTAGTGGGGGTAACTGCGGATGATTTGCTCAACATCGCTTCAACGACAAATGAGCTGGTTTGAACCTTGATTATCTCGCTTTGGTCAGAAATGCGCAAACCAAATTCTTCACTTACGTTAAGCTTACCATAAGTAATTAATCCTCTTCATAAGTTATTTAAAGGGCCTCAGGTTTCTGGGGCGCTTTTTTGTTGCCCATCATTAAAGCAGTTCCAACAGGACCGAGTCGGCTTTAATGATTTCCGATTCAAAATAAACCATGTCCTGCAGCACCGAAAGTACGCCAGGTTCGCCGTTGTAAATCATTTCAATGGCGTCATCAGCTGTACTCAAGTAATGGAGGTTCAGGTTATGAACGTTGATGATTGCATCGACTAATTCAAGGTCCATGTACCCGACGGTACCGGTGGCCTGCGCCTTTTCCCAAAAACGGTTGCTAATCCCTGCGGTGCGAAGTTGGATGCCTCCCGCACCAAAAAGCTTCAACGTATCGTTCTCCACACGAATCTGAAAGACGTGCTTGTCTAAGACAAGTATTCTTTGGTCTCCCGAGGATTTGATGGCAATTTCCTGGTAGTTTCTAGAGGAAGAAAAGGTCAATGAATTCTTTAAGAAGCGCTCCAACGCCTGATCGTTTGCGATATCTACGGGGATCTGATCCACGCGCATGAAAGAAACCATATGCTCCCTTCTGGACATGTCTTGCACCAGCTTCAACCGATAGTCGTAGGACTTCTTGACCTCCAGGTCATTCTTTTCTATTTCCGTTCTGATGCTTTCTTTCACCCGGAGAAGCTGCTTCTGGCTCGCAGCATCTTCCCTCCAAGCGTTGAGGAACAAGGCCAGCAATACCGCAAAGACCACAGAAACAAATTCCAAGACCAGTTGCTGCCGGTTGATTGTGTGTTTAGCCATGCGACAAAAATAGAAAACGCTAGCTCACCTTTTGGATATTTACTCCCACGGACTTGGAAGCTGGCGTATGACTGTGACGTGCGGTGAGGTGCAAGGGAATTAGCGGGTTTGCTTCAGGGAAGTAGGTGGCCACACAGCCTTCAGGGATATCGTAAGGCACTACGCGGAGACCTGATATGCTACGCGAGGCTTCATAGTTATTGGAAAGACGCACCACATCACCTTCTTCAAACAGCGCTTTTTGCATGTCCGTTCTGTTCATGAAAACGACTTGACGGCTGCCGAATACTCCCCGGTAGCGATCGTCCAAGCCGTAGACCGTGGTGTTGAATTGATCGTGGCTCCTGATGGTCATCATGATATATTCATGACCAGGAGGGAGGCGCTCTGGCAATCGATTGACCGTAAACAGTGCCTTCTTAGATGGGGTGTGGAAGATCCCTTCCCGCGCTCCGTTGGGTAAGTCAAAACCGTTCTGCTGGAGCAATCGTTGATTGAAGTCCTCAAACCCCTTGACTGCTTTGGCGATCAGTTCTCGGATGTTATCGTAATCTTCGATCAGGCTCAACCAATTGATGTCCTCATTTCCGAGCGTTTCTGAAGCGATGGATGCCACGATCTCCGGTTCACTTTTAAGGTGGGGTGAAGGTGGAGTGAGAGCCCCTTGTGAGCCGTGCACCACACCCATGGAGTTCTCTACAGTCACGATCTGCTCTTTGCCATTCTGAATGTGCTTGTCGGTCCTGCCCAGACAGGGAAGGATCAAAGACGTTTTCCCTGGAGCAAGGTGAGAACGGTTCAGCTTCGTGCTAACGTGCACGGTCAGTTCACAGTTTTCGAGTGCATGCTGGGTGAGCAAGGTGTCAGGAGCTGCGCTCAGCAAATTGCCACCCATGGCCATGAAGAATCGGACTTTTCCTTGATGCATGGCCTCAATGGCTTCCACCACATTGTAGCCCGGCGATGCGGGCGGCTCAAAATGAAAAACTTCCCTGAGTTTGTCCGTCCAGGCTTTGGTAGGTCGCTCCCAAATGCCCATGGTCCGGTCGCCTTGCACATTGCTGTGCCCACGGACCGGACAAGTACCCGCTCCGGGTTTACCGATGCTTCCGCGCAGCAACAAGATATTCACGATCTCACGGATATTGTCCACCGCATTTACGTGCTGCGTGAGCCCCATAGCCCAGCAAGCGATGATCTTTGAAGAGCTTCCAATCCATTGGGCACTGGTGCGAATATCCTCTGGGTCCAGTCCGGTCTGAGCCATCAAATCTTCCAGGGAGTGGCTTTCCAGATCGGCCTTCAGCTCGTCCAATCCTTGGGTTTGACCCGTAACAAACCCCCAATCTACCTGCTTTTCGTCCACTAAGAGCAGTTTAAGCCAGGCCTTGAGTAAGGCCACATCCTGATTGATTTTTACTTGCAAATACAAGTCCGAGAGCGTGGTTCCTTTACCGGTCCAGCCGGAAACCTTCTGCGGATTCTTGAACTGTAGCAGTCCCACTTCTTTGATTGGATTAACTACGATGATCCGCGCTCCGTTCTTCTTGGCTTGCTCCAAGCTGCTCAACATGCGAGGGTGATTGGTACCCGGATTCTGTCCAAAGATGAGGATCAGCTCCGCATGCTGGAAGTCCTCCAGGGTCACCGATCCTTTGCCAATGCCTAGCGTCTCAGTAAGCGCCACCCCGCTGGACTCGTGGCACATGTTGGAACAATCCGGCAAGTTGTTGGTGCCGTACTTTCGGACAAACAACTGATACAGGAAAGCCGCCTCGTTACTCGTCCGTCCGGAAGTGTAAAACACTGCTTCATCTGGATGGACTAAACGCTTTAGGTGGGAGCCAATCAGCTCAAAGGCCTCCGACCACTCGATGGGCTCGTAGCGTGGATTCCCTGCTCTGCGGATCATGGGATGTGCCAGGCGGCCCTGATGCCCTAACCAATAATCACTTTGCTTTTGCAAGGCTGGAATGGCGTGCTGCTTAAAGAAAGCGGGTCCTGCAAGCTTGTGCTGTGCTTCTTCTGCAATCGCTTTCACCCCGTTTTCACAGAACTCTCCCAACTTCGACCGCTTATCGGGATCGGGCCAGGCACAACCCGGACAGTCTATTCCGTGTTCCTGATTCAGCTTCCCCAGGATCTTGAGTGCCTTCCAAGGTGGCATGGCCTGAAAAACCATCTTACTGGCATTCACCACTGATGCAGGACCTACCGCAACAGTAGGAGGTGTCTTGAGTTTCAGCGGGTTGTCTGTTGCCATGAGATTAAAAATAAGCATTACCGGCCCATTACGTAAATGATTCGCAGAGCTAATGAAACAGATGGCTAAGTAGTGCTACTTAAAACACTACAAGACAGGTGATTAAAGAATCCATTTGAACATCCAAGTCAAGGATCGGGCCGGTACCCCAAGGGAAGCATCTCGGCCATGCGTTGTGACCAGCCCATGTATTCGTTGAAGATCACTTGGGTCACGTCAAAGTAGCCATTTTCGTATACCTGGAAGGGTTCCAGGATAAGTACCTGGGAAGTCTGTGCGCGTTCTGGTTTCGGTTTTCTTACGTACGCAGCATAGTTCGTTTCCTCCGCTTCTTTGGTGTAAACAATGGTCAAATACCCCTGGTAGGTAAAGGTGTTGTTTTCATCAAGGAGCAATTCATTCGATTGGAAGATTCTTCCCGCGCTATCGATTGTGACGGGTAGCCTACTCTTAGCGATCCAGTTCCTAAGACTGTCCCGTTGAGCGGTGTTGCTATTTCCACTGGGTGCACTACGCATCACTTTCATTTTGTGAGAACCTCCGGCATTCACCTTTGCGGTAATGAGGCTATCCATTGCTTTGGGAATCAATCCTTTGCGACGCATCTCATCAATGTTTTCTTTCGTGAGTTCCACTTCTTCCGTTTCCACCGAGTTGCTACTCATCACAAATCCATTTCCAGCGACTAGGCCCGAACGGAATTCACGTAGCTTCTGATCGATGAGCGCTTGTGGTGGTCGGTTTCTGTTGGGGACTTTGAATGCTTCCTCCACGATAAACCCTTCCTCCACGTGGGTGTCTTGCAGCAGGGCGTTGATAAAATGCTGAAAGGATCCGCGGTAGGCCCGGGCTCTTTCCTTGTTCGCACGCTTCTGCTTTCTATTACTGAGTGTTTGTTCCCTGAACCGAGGGATACCAAACGATCGATACTGACCGGAAGCATAGTCCATCTCAAATTCCTTCAGCCGGTAAATGACCTGATACCCGAGCGCGTCATTGTTGATGACGAGTTCTTCTCGTGAATGGGCAAAGAGGGCTTTCTCTACGTTATCGTAGAAGACAAAAACATCCGATAGGTTTTCAATGGACGTCTGAAAGGCATTCTTGGTGCTGCCAAAGAACAGGTTCTGAAATGCAGCCAGGTTCTGCCTGCGGTTGGTGGTATCTGGATTGACGTAGACCTCATCCAACTGTCTTACGTCGGTTGACAATGAGATGTCGAGCGAAAGCGCTTTCCCGGCAAATTCTACTTCGGTAATGAAGTCTTCATAGCCCACGCAGGTAACGACGAGCTGAAACTTGCCCTTGGTTGTCAGTGCCAAGTCGTAGGTGCCATCCGGATTGGAAGTCGTACCGATAAGCGTACCCGCCAGAAACACATTGGCGTAGGGGACCGGAGCTTCACTTTCAGCGGAGTATATGGTGCCTTGCAGGCTTTGCCCAGAAAGCTGGAGCCAGCAAGAAACGAAGGCAACAAGTCCAACGACTTTTCTCATAGAAGATCACTTAGTTAAGGCATACTAAACGATGCAGTGATCCAGACGGTTTTCAGGTTTTCTTAAGAGGCGTTTAACCAGACCACTTCTTCGTGCGTGTGTTCCAGGTCACTCAGTTCAAACCGCAAGGGATGAACCTGCAGACTTAGCAGGGCGGTCTCCTGCGGAAAGTCTTCCGGGTG
>CAYYNA010000043.1:11631-19180 GCA_964472815.1 uncultured Roseivirgaceae bacterium | reverse complement strand
TTGAGACAGAAGCGCAAAGACTTAATATGCCCTATGTCACCGAAAGATGGCAAGGGGGTATGCTTACCAATTTTGCTACGATCAGAAAATCGTTGAAGAAAATGGCCGGTATGGAAAAGCTTATGAAAGAAGAGGCTTATCAAAACCTGGCAAAAAGAGAACGATTAATGATCAGCCGTGCAAAAGACAAACTTGAGAAAGTACTTGGTGGAATTGCAGATCTTAATCGACTCCCAGCCGCACTTTTTATAGTAGATATCAAAAGAGAGCACATTGCTGTGGCAGAGGCTCAGAAGCTTAATATCCCTGTCTTCGGTATCGTTGATACCAACTCAGATCCTACTAAGATCGATTATCCAATTCCAGGAAACGACGATGCATATAAGTCTATCAAATTATTGACAGAGCACTTTGGCAAAGCGATCGAAGAAGGTTTGTCAGAGCGTAAGAAAGACAAAGAAGAGCAAGCTCAAGCTGAGGCGGAAGCAGCTAAGAAAGCTGTGGACGAAAGCAAGGAAGTTGCTGAATAACAAATACACATTAAAATCTTAAAATAAGAATTGAACATTGACCTAGTCAGTGTTCAATTTTTGTTTGTAGTTAACCTTAAAATCAAAGTACAAAAATGGCTATTACAGCACAAGACGTAAACAAACTAAGGCAAATGACTGGTGCCGGAATGATGGACTGCAAGAAGGCGCTAACTGAGGCAGAAGGAGATTTCGATAAAGCAGTTGAGCTTCTGAGAAAAAAAGGTCAAAAAGTATCTGCATCCCGAGCAGATAGAGAGACATCAGAAGGGGTTGTTTTCGCTAAAACAAATAGTGACAATACGGAAGGAGCACTGATTGCTTTCACCTGCGAAACTGATTTTGTGGCAAAGAATGATGAGTTCATCACGCTAGGAAACAATATCGCTGAGCTGGCTTTTGCACAAAAACCAGAAAGCATCGATGCATTGTACGAAATGAGCCTAGGTGATCTTTCTGTAAAAGAAAAAGTCGTAGAACTAACTGGCAAGATTGGAGAAAAGCTTGAGGTAAAAGAAATCCAGCTGGTGTCTGGAGAAGCTGTTGTTCCATACATACACTCAAATGCAAAATTGGGAGTGCTTGTAGCACTAAAAGATACAAACGGCACAGACGTAGAGGGAGCTGGCAAAGACGTTGCAATGCAAATAGCGGCTATGAGTCCAGTTGCTGTAGATAAGGATGGCGTAGACCCTGCAATTGTAGAAAAGGAAATCGAGATAGGGAAAGAGCAGGCAAGACAAGAAGGTAAGCCGGAAAATATCATCGAAAAAATTGCCATGGGTAAACTGAATAAGTTCTACAAAGAGAATACGCTGCTGAGCCAAGCTTTCGTAAAGGACAGCTCTCAGAGTATTTCTCAATACTTAGATACAGTTTCCAAAGGCCTCACTGTATCAGAGTTCAAGAGAGTGTCTATAGGATAAATGATTCGATCCGTATAGAAATTGAAGCCCTTCATCTAAGTGAAGGGCTTTTTCATTTTATAAGTATAATACCTAAAAAGATCTAGGCGTATTTTCCTCTAATTATTTGGTTTTAGACTTTTCACCTTTACATCATCATGGAACAATCAGCTAAAAATATCGATTCCAGGGTGTTAATCAGAAAGTTCGTTCGCCTTGGAGCTATAGTAAGAATTGCATCTATCAGTTTGTTTTTGCTTGCTATGTACGTAATGTCAATTTGATACACAAGAACTTTTAACCAGCAGGATAAAAGAGCCAAGGAAGTAACTTTGGCTTTTTTTATGCTCCTCTAGCAAGCTTTTTCTCTCTGATTATTTGCTCCACTGGCTTATTGTATATTTTGCTTTCAAGCCAAGAAATAATATCTAAGTAAAGCATTGGCCTTCTTTCGAATCTATCTTCAATAATCTCAATCAATTCAGCTCTTAGTGCCTCAAAATGTGGAATAAGGGTCTTTCGGTCCATGTAGGTTGATTGACGTAAGAACTTAAAGATTGCCTCGTGTACCTTTTGAAAGTTTTTCAGTTTTAGCATAAACCGATAGGTGGATTTGATTTGGAAATAAATCAAGTCATCATTTCCCAATTCGTAGTGGACAATTAGACCCAAAAACCTGGCATAAGATTGTATATCCTCTTTAAGAGCAATAGCAGGATTATTTATGATCACGTTCAAGTGTCTCAAAGCACCATGGAAGTCTCCACTGCCAAACTTTAGGCTCGCCATTTTGTACTGAAAGATCAATTTCCGATGTATATCCAACCTGGATTCATACACCGTTAGTTTCTTTTCGAAAACCTTGCAGTATTCAGCGCCTTCCGTAAACCGCCCTTCAAGGAAGTACAAGTTGAGCCTCCCCGTTTCCAAGTACGTAAAGGATTGAATCAACTGATTTTCATTAAACACTTCATTTCTCCCATCAATAAAATGTTTTAGCTCATCAAGTGAGGATCTGAATCTTTTCACATCATCGCAGAAGAACAACGAAGACAACATATTGTGGAATCCTCGAATGTACATTTCCGGTTCCTCCTGAATCAGCACCTTGTTCTTAGAAAAAAGGTCACACCAAAGCTTGGAGTATTTATAACATAAAGGGAAATTTTGGATAATATGATAATACCAAACATAGCTTTGGTAATAATAAATGTGATCCGCATCATCCGCATCTGTCTTTTGCGGAGCGTTCTTCTTAAAGAAATCAGTAATCTCTTCCAGCTGCTCCTGATTTCGAACATGGCCAAACTTTAGAAAGTAGTCGTACAGAGAGAGTGCAAGATCAGACCATGACCCACTGGAGTAAAACTGTTTTCGAAGCGATTGGGACTCGGTGGTTAGCTCTTCCGCCCTGTTAGGCGTACTGCCGGTCACATACCTGGTCTCAATTTTTTTCTCTAACTCAACAATCTCAAGACGCAAAATGTCCATCTGATTTCTAATGGCCATTTGCTTGGCCTTGGACAGCTGCAATAGCGATTGTTTATACAGCCCTTTATTGTGAAGCACATCTGCAAAACTGATGAGTTCTTTGATACGAATACTCGGATCATCATTGTGAAGTAATCGGAGACTAGACAGCAGCTGCTCATAAAGGTGTGCACGCTGATTGGATAGTGTATTTGGTTTGAGCTTAGGAAAACTCTTCACGATTTTTTCTTCATCTAGCACCTTCTGCTTATCAAAAACATCGAAAAGCTTGACAATCAAAGGCTCTTTTTCATTGCTGTGTCTATTGACATAGAGTTTAAAATGCCTCTTTTCTGCCTTGCTAAGACGCTTAATTAAATTGAATAATTGATATGTAAGTTGCTTGGACAAATGTTTGTTTTTAGGTATAAAAACGTGATAATCATTTAGTTAAATAACTAAAACAATTTTTGAAGACATGAATAAGTAAAAATATTGATTTTACCACCTCTACTACCACTTACATCTTTGTCGTCACGCAAATAAAATGCGATTAGTAAATATGGATAAACTATATATTTTCGATACGACGCTAAGAGATGGAGAACAGGTACCCGGATGCCAGTTGAAAAGTGAGGAAAAGCTTGAAATTGCTTTCGGATTAGAGAGCCTTGGTGTAGATATCATAGAAGGCGGGTTTCCGGTTTCGAGCCCTGAGGATTTCAAATCTGTCTCCCTGCTTGCTGAGCAAATCAAAGGTGCTACAATTTGCGGCTTGACACGAGCAGTAGAAGAGGATATAGACGTAGCAGCAGATGCGCTAAAGAACGCGGTTAACTCAAGAATTCACACAGGGATCGGAACCTCAGAGTCGCACATTAAATTCAAGCTAAACTCCACGCAGGAAGAAATAATTGAGCGAGGTGTTCATGCAGTAAAGTATGCGAGAAATAAAGTGGCTGAAGTTGAGTTCTACGCTGAAGATGCCGGTAGAACTGACAATGAATTCTTGGCTAGAGTTGTAGAAGCGGTAATTGACGCTGGAGCAACCATCATAAATGTCCCTGATACCACAGGCTATTGTTTACCTGATCAATTTGGGGAGAAGATTGCCTATTTGGCTAATAATGTTCCAAACATCGATAAGGCCATTTTATCCACGCACTGCCATAATGATTTAGGTCTAGCCACAGCTAATTCCATAGCAGGAATCCTTGCAGGGGCTAGGCAGGTAGAATGTACCATCAATGGCATTGGAGAAAGAGCGGGAAATACTTCCATGGAAGAAGTAGTCATGATCATCAACCAGCATAAACACATCCTCGTCAATCACGATATCGATACGAGGCAAATCATCCCTATGAGTAACACTGTTTCTCAGATGATGAATATGCCTGTGCAACCAAATAAGGCGATTGTTGGCTCCAATGCTTTTGCGCACTCTTCTGGAATTCACCAGGATGGTGTAATCAAGAATAGAGAGACTTATGAAATCATTGATCCGGAGGAAGTAGGTGCTAAAGGTTCCGAAATCATTCTAACAGCTAGAAGCGGCAAAGCAGCCTTAAATTTTCATGCAAAAAAACTGGGCTATGAGCTAGAGCAGGATTCTCTTAAGGCTGCATACAAGAATTTCCTTGAAGTGGCTGATCGGGTTAAATGCATTGAAGAATCTCACCTTCATGAGATTTTCCAACACGTAAAAGTTGTAGCGTAGAGGATGGGAAAGACCTTATTTGACAAGATCTGGGATAGCCATGTGGTCAAGTCGGTTGCTGATGGACTCGATGTTCTCTTCATTGACCAACACTATATACATGAGGTGACGAGCCCTCAAGCTTTTGATGGTCTTAGAAATCGAGGGATAGAGGTATTAATGCCTCACAGATGTACCGCCACAGCAGATCATAATGTCCCTACTGTTGATCAACTTAAACCCATTAAGGATCCACTTTCTGCTACTCAGGTAGCTTCCTTAAAAAAGAACTGTGAAGAATTCGGAATAGAGTTATTCGGAATTGGGCATGAGAATCAAGGAATTGTCCACATTATCGGACCTGAATTGGGAATCACCCAACCTGGAATGACGATGGTCTGCGGAGATAGCCATACATCTACGCATGGAGCTTTCGGAACCATTGCTTTCGGTATCGGAACTTCCCAAGTAGAGCAAGTTTTAGCCACACAATCTCTCGTATTGAATCGGCCAAAAACGATGAAAATTCAAGTGGATGGAGAACTCAGCTACGGAGCAACTGCCAAGGATGTAATCCTCTACATTATCTCTCAGCTAGGTACCCAGGGAGCCACTGGTCATTTCGTGGAGTATGCTGGCGAGGTTTTCAGGAACATGAGCATGGAAGAACGCATGACGGTATGCAATATGAGTATTGAAATGGGGGCCCGGGGTGGACATGTAGGAGTAGATGAAAAAACCATTGAATACGTAAAGGCTCGAAAAGAAATTAGTGATGAAAAAGTAGCGTGGTGGAAATCACTAAATAGCGAAGAAGACGCAGAATTTGATCAAGTCATTGCGCTAAGAGGCGAAGACATCCAGCCCATGGTCACAACGGGAACTGCTCCTGATACAGGGGTGAATTTTGGCAAAAAGATCGGGGATGCTTCACACCTATCCAACAAAGCATTGCAATACATGCAGTTTGATGCAGGCGAGAATGTAGATGATCAAAAAGTGGATTACGTCTTTATAGGAAGCTGTACCAATGGTAGAATAGAAGATTTACGAGCTGTGGCTGACCTGGTCAAGGGAAAACAAAAGGCGGAATCAGTGAACGTGTGGGTAGTGCCAGGCTCGATGAAAGTAAGAGCACAAGCTATCGAAGAAAACCTGGATCAGGTTTTCATCAATGCAGGCTTTGAGTTTAGAGAGCCAGGATGCTCTGCTTGCTTAGCGATGAATGACGACAAGATTCCTGCGGGATCACTTTGCGTTTCCACATCCAACAGAAATTTTGAAGGCAGACAGGGTGATGGAGCTCGAACTGTACTTGCAAGCCCACTTACGGCAGCCGCCTCAGCAATCACAGGCAAAATCACGGACCCAAGACATTTCTTAAATGAGAATTAATTCAACCTCCATACCGCTCCCGATTGATAATGTGGATACCGACCAGATCATCCCTGCTCAGTTTTTGAAGCAGGTAGACAAAATTGGTTACGGAAAACACCTCTTCAACAGCTGGAGATACCTCCCCGATGGCAATCCAAATCCTGATTTTATTCTAAATAAGCAGGAACGAAGCGATGCACAAATACTAATAGCCGGAAATAATTTTGGATGTGGATCCAGTAGAGAACATGCCGCATGGGCCATTGCAGACTATGGCATCCAAGCAGTCATCTCCACCCAATTTGCCGACATTTTCAAAGGCAATGCTTACAACAATGGCATCTTACCTATCCGGCTTTCTAAGCAAAGTGTAGATGCGATTATGCAAAAGTCGCTGGATAAACCAGACCTTCCAATACAAATTGACTTAGAAAGTCAAACAGTCACAGTGGATGAGATTGGAATTAAAGAAAATTTTGAAATACACCCATTCAAAAAGCAGTGCTTAATGGAAGGTGTTGATGAAACTGAATATTTGATAAAACTACGGCCAGAGATAGAGGCCTTCGAAAAAAATAGACTACAACCTGTATGAAAAAGAAAATAACCGTACTTCCTGGTGATGGAATTGGCCCTGAAGTAGTGGAGCAAGGCATAAAAGTTATGAATGCCATCAATAATGTATTTGAGCATCATTTTGAACTCAAGATGGCAGACTTTGGAGCTATTAGCATTGAAAAGCATGGAACTCCCTTAACAGATGAAACACTAGAAAATTGCCTTGAAAGTGATGCGGTATATCTTGGAGCTATTGGCGATCCAAAATATGACAATGATCCAACACTCCCTGTAAGACCTGAGCAAGGGTTACTCAAACTTAGAAAATCACTTCAGCTGTTTTCAAACATAAGACCTATTACCACATACGATCTACTAAATGAGGTTTCTCCTCTGAAGAACGAGCGACTAGAAGACGTTGATTTTGTCATTTACAGGGAGTTGACTGGTGGTATCTATTTTGGTGAAAAGAAATTATCCGATGATAAAAGTGTAGCATCGGACCTTTGCGAATACTCAGAAAGTGAAATAAGCAGAATCGCTTATCAAGCGTTTGAGGCAGCAACCAATCGAAGAAATAAGTTAACGCTAATCGACAAAGCAAATGTGCTGGAGACATCAAGGCTTTGGAGAAGAGTAATCCAGGATATTAGCAAGGAATATCCGAATGTAGAGGTGGATTATTTGTTTGTGGATAATGCCGCCATGCAGGTCATGCTGAATCCTGCTCAATTTGATGTAATTCTAACTGAGAATATGTTCGGAGATATAATTTCTGATCTAGCTAGCGTAATAACAGGATCTTTGGGAATGCTCCCCTCCTCCTCTGTAGGTAGTGAGGTTGCGCTATTTGAACCAATTCATGGTTCTTATCCACAAGCGAAAGGTTTAGACATTGCCAACCCCATGGCGGCTATTCTTTCTGTTGCGATGATGTATGAGCATTTTGGACTCTTCCAAGAAGCGGAAATGATCAAGAATGGCGTGAATTGGGCATTGAACAATGGTATCGC
>CAYYNA010000043.1:6664-11531 GCA_964472815.1 uncultured Roseivirgaceae bacterium | reverse complement strand
AACAATATTTCCGATGAGGATTACGAAGGGATCATCAAAAATGCGATCCCAGGTCCAGGAGCTTGCGGTGGAATGTATACTGCAAATACCATGTCATCAGCCATCGAAGCTCTGGGCATGAGCTTGCCTACCTCTTCTTCAAACCCGGCGGAAAGCGAGGACAAAAAGCGAGAAACTCATCAGGTTGGCCTTGCTGTAAGACAGTTGCTTAAGGAGGATATCCGCCCTTCGGATATCATGACAAAGGAAGCATTTGACAATGCGCTACGAATTATCATGATCCTAGGGGGATCCACCAATGCGGTACTACACATGATTGCCATGGCAAGATCCGTCAATATCCCTCTTGGACTTGACGACTTCCAACGAATATCAGATAGCACTCCTTTCTTGGCTGACCTTAAGCCCAGCGGAGAGTATTTGATGGAGGATCTACATAATCAAGGGGGCATTCCAGGAGTCATGAAACTGATGTTAGATGAAGGTTTCTTGAATGGTGATTGCTTGACGGTCACTGGAAAAACTCTTGCTGAAAACCTCGAGGGTTTCGGGGCATTGAAGGAAGGCCAAACCATCGTGCATGACTTCTCCAACCCAATCAAAAAAACAGGACACTTGCAAATACTGAGAGGTAATTTGGCACCAGAAGGTGCCGTTGCAAAGATCACTGGAAAAGAAGGTGAATACTTCGAAGGACCTGCAAGATGTTATAACGACGAGTTCGAGGCGATTGAGGGCATTGGCAAGGAAGTCCAGGCTGGGGAAGTGATAGTCATTAGGTATTCAGGCCCAAAAGGCGCTCCGGGGATGCCAGAAATGTTAAAACCTACAGGCGCGGTAATGGGTGCGGGACTTGGAAAGGATGTCGCACTAATTACAGACGGAAGATTCTCTGGTGGCTCTCATGGGTTTGTCGTAGGCCATATCACTCCAGAAGCACAAGAGGGCGGCCCCTTAGGACTCATTAAAGACGGAGACATCATCACTATCGATGCACGCAACAATACACTCAGTGTAAAGCTGTCGGATGATGAACTAATGGAGCGGAAAAAGGCATGGAAGCAGCCTGCATACAAAGCGACAAAAGGAGTACTAAAAAAATACATCAATAGCGTTGCTACAGCCTCCGAAGGTTGTGTGACAGATGAATAAAACGAAACAACAAAACTGAAAGCGTATGAACACATCAACACTTGAAGTAGAAGCGAAAAAGGAAAAGAAAACCGAGACCCTTCTTGGATCAGAAGCAGTCTTGAAGTGTTTGATTGAGGAAAATGTAGACACCATTTTTGGTTATCCAGGTGGAGCCATTATGCCTGTATACGATTCCTTGTATGGGTATGCTGACCAACTAAATCACATTCTTTCACGGCATGAGCAAGGTGCAATTCACGCCGCACAGGGATACGCAAGATCTTCTGGTAAAGTGGGTGTCTGCTTTGCCACTTCAGGTCCAGGGGCAACAAACCTCATCACTGGCATTACAGATGCCATGATCGATTCCACTCCACTAGTCTGCATAACTGGTCAGGTTGCGAGTCATCTACTCGGAAGTGACGCTTTCCAGGAGACGGATATTATCGGCATTTCCATGCCGGTCACCAAATGGAATTTCCAGATCAGCACACCGGAGGAAATACCCGCGGCAATAGCTAAGGCTTTTTATATCGCTAAATCTGGTCGTCCAGGGCCTGTACTGATAGACATCACAAAGGATGCACAGCAAAATTCTTTTGAATACTCCTACGAGCCTTGCGAACGGGTTAGAAGCTATCATCCCTACCCAGAACTTAGAGAGGAAAACCTAGAGGCTGCAGCTAAATTGATCAATGAAGCGAAGAAGCCCTACATCCTATTTGGGCAGGGAGTAATCTTATCCGGAGCAGAGGAAGAACTAAAAAATCTTATCGAGAAGACTGGCATACCTGCTGCCTCTACACTGCTGGGATTATCAGCTTTTTCAACAAAGCACCCGCTCTACGTGGGGTATACAGGGATGCATGGAAATTATGGCCCTAATGTGAAGACCAATGAATGTGATGTATTCATAGCCATTGGCATGCGCTTCGATGATCGCGTAACAGGGGATGTGAACACCTATGCTGCGCAAGCAAAAGTGATCCACATTGAATTGGATCCTGCTGAGATTGATAAGAATATCAAAACAGATGTAGCAATCAATGGAGATGCAAAACAGGCATTAAGTGCCTTGCTCCCACTGGTCAATGAAAATTCTCACTCTGAATGGTTAGAAGAATTTCGAGAATGCGATCGGATCGAGATGGAAAAAGCCATACGGAAATCAATAGCACCTGATAGTAGCAAAATGACTATGGCAGAAGTCATTCACAATCTTTCAGAATACACTGAAGGGAGATCATTGGTAGTCACTGATGTAGGTCAGCATCAAATGATGGCCAGCCGCTACTACAAATTTGACAAGCACAAGAGTCACATCACTTCTGGAGGATTAGGCACCATGGGTTTTTGTTTACCTGCTGCCATTGGAGCAAAAATTGGCGCACCAGACCGAGAGGTCATCGGCATCATCGGAGATGGCGGATTCCAGATGACGCTTCAAGAACTAGGCCTGATCATGCAGTACAAAGTGGGTGTCAAAATTCTCATTTTGAATAATGAATTCCTTGGAATGGTTAGGCAGTGGCAACAGCTTTTCTTTGATCGAAGGTATTCTTTTACCGAAATGGACAACCCTGATTTCATCAAACTAGCCGAAAGCTATCGAATCCCCGCACAGAGAATTGATGACAGAAATGAATTGAAAACTGCTTTCGATCAGTGGCTTAATTCGGATGGACCAAGTCTACTAGAAGTTGTGGTAGAAAAAGAAGAGAACGTCTTCCCGATGGTCCCTTCTGGAAGCTGCGTATCTAAAATAAGGCTGGAGTGATGGAAGAAAAGAAATACACCATATCTGTCCTTACAGAGGACAAACCGGGCCTATTGAACAAAATCACAATTATTTTCAATAGAAGAAAACTCAATGTTGCAAGCCTAAACGTCTCCTCAAGTGAAGTAAAGGGTGTGAGCAGATACACGATTGTAGTCTATTTGACGGAAGACCAAGTAGAGAAGATCGTGAAGCAAATACGGAAGGTGGTGGATGTGCTTGGCTCTTTTTACTATGAAGAGGAAGAGGTTTACACTCGAGAAATAGCGCTTTATAAAATTTCACTTGAAGTATTTGAACGAAATCAGGATCTCGAACAACTACTCCGGAAGCATGAAGCCAAGATAATCGCAATGGAAAACGATCAAGTTGTTATCGAAAAGACGGGATCAAAAATGGAGACGCATGAGCTTTATGACGCACTAGAGCCCTACGATCTCCTGGAGTTTGTTCGTTCTGGCCGGGTCGCACTCTCTAAATCAAAGCGCAGAACAGAGGCTTTCATTCACGAACTAGAGACCTCTACTTCAAATACGTTGAGCATCAAAGAATTTTGATCAATCACAAAAAATATTAAGAAACCTTATCAACCGAAAAACAAACAAAAAATGGCACAAATAGATTTTGGGGGATCCCTTGAAGAAGTAGTAACCAGAGAGGAATTTCCATTAGAAAAAGCACGTGAGGTACTAAAGGACGAGACTATCGCAGTGATCGGATATGGAGTTCAGGGTCCCGGACAAGCGTTGAATCTCAAAGACAATGGATTCAATGTGATTGTAGGACAAAGAAAAGGCGGTCAGTCTTGGGACAAGGCACTGGCTGATGGATTTGCAGAAGGAACGGACCTATTCGAAATCGAAGAGGCTTGTGAAAAAGGAACCATCCTTCAGTATCTACTTTCTGACGCTGGACAGATCGCACAATGGCCAACCATTAAAAAATATTTGTCTCCCGGAAAAGCCCTTTACTTTTCCCACGGGTTTGGTGTAACCTACAATGACCAAACAGGAATTGAACCACCGGCGGATGTAGATGTAATCCTGGTAGCTCCAAAAGGATCTGGAACATCTTTGAGAAGATTATTTGTCGCTGGTAAAGGTCTAAATTCATCCTTTGCAATTCATCAAGACGCAACAGGAAATGCAAGAGACAGAGTGATCGCCTTAGGTATCGGAGTAGGTTCCGGCTACCTATTTGAAACCGATTTCAAAAAAGAGGTCTACAGTGATTTAACAGGAGAAAGAGGTAGCCTAATGGGTGCTATTCAAGGACTGTTTGCTGCGCAATACGACCTACTAAGAAAGAAGGGCCACTCTCCTTCCGAGGCATTCAACGAAACCGTGGAGGAGGCGACTCAATCACTATATCCGCTCATTGCAGAAAATGGCATGGACTGGATGTACGCTAACTGTTCTACCACGGCCCAACGTGGCGCATTGGATTGGTGGAAAAAGTTTCGTGATGCGGTAGCTCCAGTATTCGAGGACCTGTACGATAGTGTTGCAACTGGTAACGAAGCTCGCATTACTATCGAAGCAAATGAAAAATCAGATTACCGGGCAGGTCTGGAAGAAGAGCTGAAAGAACTCAGCGAATCTGAAATGTGGAAAGCTGGCGCGGCAGTAAGAAAGCTGCGGCCAGAAAACAAGTAGGCTTGGAAACAGTAAAGCAGCACATATCGCTAAGCAAAATTCAACAGGCAGCCACAACCATTAGGGAAGTGGTTAGCCTTACTCCTTTGCTGGAAAACTTCAATTATTCAGAAAGATTTAATTCGAATATTTCCTTCAAGAGAGAAGACTTGCAGCCTGTAAGATCCTACAAAATTCGTGGTGCTTTCAATAAGATTTCCTCACTCTCAAAAGAGGAATTACAAAATGGAGTGGTCTGTGCAAGTGCTGGCAATCATGCGCAAGGTTTTGCCCTGTCCTGTCAGAAATTAAAAATCAAAGG
>CAYYNA010000043.1:0-6564 GCA_964472815.1 uncultured Roseivirgaceae bacterium | reverse complement strand
GGAGTAGGTACAGTGATCAAAACACTATCTCCAGCAACCAAAATAATTGGTGTGGAACCACTCGGTGCGCCCGCTATGAAGACCTCTTTGGAAAAAGGAGAAAATACGGAGCTAGCTCATATCGAAAAATTCGTAGATGGAGCTGCCGTAAAAAAAGTGGGAGATCTGACCTATGAAATCTGTAAGGATGTCTTGGATGATGTGATAACCGTTCACGAAGGAAAAATTTGCGAAACTATGCTAGAACTCTACAATCGTGAGGCGATAGTAGTAGAACCTGCGGGCGCAATGTCCATTTCTGCTCTGGATCAACTCAAAGATGAAATCGCGGGCAAAAATGTGGTGTGTATTGTGAGTGGTAGCAATAACGACATCACACGCATGGAGGAAATTAAAGAACGTGCACTGTTATATAAAGGGCTTAAGCACTACTTCGTGGTACGCTTTCCGCAACGTGCCGGTGCTCTGAAAGAGTTTGTTGCTGAAATCCTGGGACCAAACGATGACATCACACATTTTGAATACACCAAGAAAAATTCGCGCGAAAAAGGTGCAGCCGTAGTGGGAGTAGAACTCAAAGACCCCAAAGACCTGAATTCACTAATGACTCGAATGAAGGAGAAAAACTTTTTTGGTGGCTACTTAAACGATCAGCCTGATTTATTGAATTTGATTGTTTAGTCTCCAACCCCCGATTCATGATTTCTGAGCTTAAGACTAGGGTCCTCAACAAAGGTGGTGTCCTTTAGGTCTACTTTTCCATCTATCAGACTGGTCAAATCAGGCTGTCCTGCTTTGACCCAACAAGTAAACCAGATATCTCCGGTCATTTTGATTGAAGCACGCATTCTTCGCTCCACCATTCCGTTCAGTCTGCGGTGGTAGTCTTTGGAAAAATTGTATGAATACGTTCGGATCGTACGCTGGCCTCTTTCTTCGTAACCGTACTTTTTTGATTCGGCATACTTTGAGGTCAAATCCTCCTCAAAAACCAATACGGAATCCAACGCTTCATGCGCTTTGATAACTGCATCCCAGATGTACAATTGAATATTGGTAATGTATTCTGCCTTGCCAGTTAATAAGTCATATTCATCAAAGAAAAGTTCTGGCAAACGTGACTCCCAGAATCCATGAATACCTTCTTGACCAGTCATCTGTCCATTGTAATTTTCTGTGGTATGTAATGGCACATTTGCATCCGCAATGTAGTGACCGATATCGGCTGAGAGCCTGAGAATTTGCTCCTTGTTTTTGTTCTTAAATGCTTCGATCAACCAATAGGAGACCTTGTTAGCGTAATACGGGACAATCCCATATGCATTGAGTGTATCCTCCGAGTATTTTTGCACTGCCTCTTTCCAGTACCTGGGCATCTTATACACCGCAGAGTCTCCATACACATCTATATCAATGTAATGCCTTGCTGCCTCTGCCTTGATAACATACCTGCGTTTGTCTGGATTGACCGCCTTTTCCGAAATGTACTGGATGTTGGACTTATAGAACCCAATCATTTCTGGCGGAAGTGTGAACACCGCTGAGCGATTGATTTTCTGGTGGGCAAAAAAGCCCCACATATCAGCCTTGGAGAAGGATGGAAATAGAAGCACACAAAGTAGTATCAACCTTCTCATATATGAGAATCAAGACGGTTTGAGCTTAGACTATTGCCATCAATCCCTGGAAAGTAACTTGATCAGCTTCACCACCTTTGGTGATAAGTTATCTGCCAATACTTTGCGATAATCTTCGCTATTGATGTACCCTCCGTTAGCATTGAAGAACTCCGTGATGATAGGTGTCCAATCGCTACCCTTAGGTAGAATAAAACCAAAGGACTCTCCTTTGCGATCTCCTACCGAATGCCTTTTGATAGAAATTCGCGAAGAAAACAAGTCCAGGTAATTGGGAAAATCTATGTAAGTGAAGTACTCTGCTGAGTTGAGTACTTTTTCCGTTTTAGCGGCAGAGCTTTCGGCATAGACGATCTCAAAAAATCCGTACTGATCTCGCAGCTCCCTTAAGTGCTTATCGTGTGTTGTCCCTTTTTGAGATACTGCTTTCATTCCTTTGAAAGTAGTCGGAATATCTTCTAGCGAGGGTAGATCGGCAACACTGTTGTCCGATACCAAAATGGCGATATTCTCGAAGTAGGAAGGAGTAAAATCATAAATTCTTTTTCGAGATTCTGTGATCGTAATATCTCCCAATCCAAAGACACCACCACTGCTTGTCCTAACCGCATTCAAAAACATCTGAAAGTTTGAGGTATTTGCCACCGGCTTGTATTCGTAGGTAATCTTCACGCCATACTTCCCTTGGACGTAGCTGGCAAAATCATCCATGATATCAAAGCAAATCCCTGAACCCTTGCCATTTACAGTTTCAGAGAACTTAGGAAGGTCGGCATTAGTTAGCACAACCGTAGCACTTTTCTTGCTAAGTGCTTGAGCCCAGGTGTCTCCCCGCATGCCTTGGGCAGCAGAAAAACCCGTTAGTAGTAAACATAGGAATATCGAACTGAAGGTTCTCATCATATCGCTAGACTAGGTTTGTCTAGCTAAAGATAATTAAACTAAGTATTCAGCAAGAATAGCGAGCAAAGCACCTGACAGGCTGATTAGGATCTTGTTCAACCCGAAGTGATGATTAGGGCTAGCTTCTACAAAAATGGTTGTTGAAATATGAAGAAAGCTACCGCAAACAATTGCAAACATGATCAAGATGCTTTCTTCAGAAACCAGTACATAGTCACTTATCAAGAGGCCAATGGGAGAAGCAATGCTGAATAATATTAACAGATAAATGGCTCTCTTTCCCATACCAGCCATAGTCGCCATCAAGGCAAATGCTGCCGGCATTTTGTGAAGAATAATACCTATGAGTAATGAATGAGATTCATGCTTGTCATGTAAGGGAGATTCATGAGTCAGCAACATCCCCTCCAACAGACTATGGATGATCAATGCCACAATAATGGACACTCTACCAGTCAGTGACACAGCATGATTAGTGTGAACATGCCCATGCTCCACCCCGGAAGAGAAGTACTCCAAGAGCTGCTGGATGAAAAAGCCCAACAAGACGTAAAGTCCTACTTTGGATGGATTGGAACTTGTGGCAAAAAGCTCGGGGATAATGTGAATGATGGTAATGGAAAAAAGATAAGAACCAGCAAAAATCAGAGGCAGCCTGAGGTTCTTTGCTAAGCTGGGAAATACTTTGAACGAGAGACCCCCTATCAAGGTGCTAAGGATAAGTGTAGAGATGATTAGCAGCATTCGAAGTGATAAACCTATTTGGCTTTATTGAGTTCCACGAAAGGCTGAATTCCTGGAGAAACATAGCTTTTCAAAGCTCCTGCTTGATCACGATAAATCAGTATTGCATCAATATTATCTCGTGAAATGATCTCTTTAGATTTCTCTAATCCTAAAACCATTAAACCAGTAGCGTAAGCATCAGCAGTCATACAGTCGCTTGCAAAGACCGAAGCACTCAACAAATTATGCTGCGCAGTGTAGCCTGTCCGCGGATCGATAATGTGCGCATAAATCTTTCCATCCTTTTCATAGTAGTTCCGGTAGTTCCCTGAGGTTGCGAGTGACAAATCCTTCAATCGGACTATGGCGAGTAGCTTCTGCTCGTCAAGAGAAACCGTAGGATCTTCAATACCAAGGGACCAAGACTTGTCCTCATCATTTATTCCTCTACATCTCACCTCACCGCCAATTTCCACCAAATAATCGGAGACGCCATTCACTTCCAACAGCTCCCCCACTAGATCCACAGCATATCCCTTGGCAATCGCACTAAAATCCAGTTGGAAAAAGTCAGGCATTGAAACTCCATTCTCATCAAAATCTACTCGATCAAAACCCGAAAGATCTCGGAGTGAATCTACCTTTGCTGAGTCAAGCTGCGGGATCTGCTTTTCGGGTCCAAAACCCCAAGCTTGGATCAATGGACCTACCGTAGGATCGAAAGTGCCTTCAGTAGCTTCAAAAATTTCTTTACTACGTGCAAGCACAGGGTAGAAGTACGTTGACTCAAAAGCTAGGCTAGTGGAATCATTTAACCTCGAAATCTCAGATGATGGAATATAAGTTGACAATGACTGATTGAATGCCTGCAATACGCTATCTATCTCCTCTTTCAACACTTCACTACCATCCCCTATAAACTTTACATTGTAGATGATCGTGCCCATCGTCTGTCCCGAAATGAGCTGAGTTTTTGGAGCTCCTTGTCTGGATATAGTAAAGACGACAAAAGCTACGAGGAGTCCAATTCCGAATACGAGTAGTGCCCGTTTGTTCATCACAAATTTTTCTGCAATGATAAATCAATCGGGCATCAATTATATTTGAATTTCAAATGCGAGAAGACTATCTACAGGCAGACGGAGAAGGCTTAGGATCCACCGAAAAGGAATTTGAGAAAGCGCTTAGACCACTTTCTTTTTCGGATTTTACCGGTCAAGGGAAAGTAGTAGAAAACCTGAAGATTTTCGTAGAGGCTGCCAAGCAACGAACAGAACCACTGGATCATGTGCTCCTTCACGGCCCTCCTGGTTTAGGGAAAACGACGCTCTCTTTCATCATTGCTAACGAACTCAATAGTAGCATTAAGGTCACTTCAGGACCCGTACTAGATAAAGCAAGTGAATTAGCGGGGCTACTCACTAACCTTGAGCCGCATGATGTGCTATTCATTGACGAAATACATCGACTGAATCCGGTAGTCGAGGAGTACCTCTACTCTGCCATGGAGGACTACTGTATCGACATTATGTTGGATTCCGGGCCTAATGCTCGGTCGGTGCAAATAGAATTGAATCCGTTTACGTTGATTGGCGCAACGACTCGATCCGGGTTGCTTACTTCTCCGTTGAGAGCACGTTTTGGTATCAATTCAAGATTGGAATACTACGATGCAAAACTGCTTACCTCAATCGTAGGAAGATCCGCGGATATTCTCAATTCAATCATCGATCAAGAAGCTGCCTATGAGATCGCCCGAAGAAGTAGAGGCACCCCGCGAATTGCAAACAACCTGTTGAGAAGAACCAGGGATTTTGCTCAAATTAAGGGTGATGGGTCCATCACCCTTGACATAGCAAAAATGGCGCTAAAGGCCCTAGACGTGGATGACCATGGATTGGATGAAATGGATAACAGAATTCTTTCCACAATTATCAGCAAGTTCAAGGGAGGTCCAGTAGGGCTGGGAACAATAGCGACAGCTTGTGGTGAGGAAGCAGAAACCATCGAGGAGGTCTACGAACCGTTTCTGATACAAGAGGGATACATCAAGCGAACATCGAGGGGAAGGGAAGCAACAGAGCTTGCTTACAAGCACATCGGCGAGATCCCACCCAGCAAGTTAGGTACGTTGTTTTGAGCGATTTCGAAATTCTGCCTTAACTGGATATTCATCCAGATTATCTACCAGATCTTTTACTAGTTCCTCCGACTCTACTTTCTCCCTTCTCGTCAGCTTATGTATTGGTGTAGTCTTTTCATCAAAAGAAATGATGATCATTAAAATAAAGAATGAAATAATGGGGAGCACGCAACCGATTCCAAACCAAACCTTGAATGATAGACCATATTGCGCAGCACAATAACCAGTCAATAAAGGAAAAGTGAAGTAAAAAGCCAGCCCTACAATTATCGCATCTACAATCATTCTTACTGCTTATATCTGATAGAATCAACAACTAACGTTTTTGTTAGTGCCTATACGAAATATCTGCATGTAAATTTACTAAGTGAATAGCTCACAGCTAATAAAAAAAATTGCCCAAGATCTAGGTTTCTCATTCTGCGGTATTTCCAAAGCAGAATACCTGGAGGAGGAAGCACCCAGACTGGAGGAGTGGTTAAAAAGGTCCTATCAAGGTAAAATGAGCTACCTGGAGAATCACTTTGATAAAAGGCTTGATCCAACCAAGCTGGTCCCCGGAGCAAAATCGGTAGTCAGTCTGGTCTACAACTACTTTCCAGAAAAAAAGCACCAATCAGATAAGCAACCTAAACTAGCTAAATATGCCTATGGTCAAGATTATCATTTTGTAATCAAGGACAAGCTGAAGGAGTTTATGCTTCAAATCCAAAGAGAAATAGGACATGTTGAGGGAAGGGTTTTTGTGGATTCTGCGCCGGTCCATGAGCGGGCATGGGCTGCCAAAAGCGGATTGGGGTGGATTGGGAAAAATTCGTTATTACTGAATCGCGAGATGGGTAGCTTCTTCTTTTTGGCAGAACTTATTATTGATCTTGAACTAGAAGCAGATGGACCTATGAAGGACTACTGCGGCACCTGCACTGCCTGCCAGGATGCTTGTCCTACCGATGCTATTCCTGAACCTTATGTTGTCGATGGAAGTAGGTGTATCTCATACTTGACCATCGAGCTTAAAGATGAGATTCCAACCGAGTTCAAAAAAAGCATGGAGGGCTGGGCGTTTGGCTGTGATATCTGCCAGGATGTTTGTCCCTGGAATCGATTTTCTAAACCACATACAGAACAAAGATTTCTCCCGCAAGGATGGGAGGA
>CAYYNA010000042.1:2734-19898 GCA_964472815.1 uncultured Roseivirgaceae bacterium | reverse complement strand
AATTCCGGATAATGTCTCTGGATGGTGAATTGCAACAATGCTTCCAGATCCCCCTTCTTCCCAAAATAGCGGGCATACTCAAAGGTACCGACGCGAATATGGCTTGCGGCTACTCGAGATAAGATGCCACCCTCATTTACTTCCTCCCGATAGACCTTATCGGTTGTTTTCACTACTGCCAAGCTCCTTGTCGTAGGAACGCCCAGAGCATGCATTGCCTCACTGATTAGGTATTCTCGAAGCATGGAATACAGAGTAGCACGACCGTCTCCCCTTCTGGAATACGGTGTTTGCCCCGATCCCTTCAATTGCAGATCCATTAACCCGTACTTAGTGTCCATCTCACCAAGTAGAACGGCACGACCATCCCCAAGCTTGGTAAAATGTCCAAACTGGTGTCCTGCATATGCCTGAGCAATGGGTTTGCTGCCTGAAACGGCCTCATTCCCTGACAGATAGCTTAGCATTTTTTGCTCATCTTCCGTATGCTCAGTGATTCCTAACTCATCTGCCAATGCATTATTGAATAAGATCAATGATGGATTACCTACTGGAACAGGCAGCTGTTCCGAAAACAAGTGTTTCGGAAGCTTGGATGCATAGGTATGTTGGAGCCAAGTCATATCAAGGTATTTGCCTCTGTTAACAGAACAAAAAAATGTTTTGTTCTATCGAATAGCGAGAAGGTCCAAAATAAAACTTGAAGCCATTATTGGTGAAGATCAAAGCAGAAACTGCCGCTGGACTTTAGCGTATAAACGTCACAAGGAAACGTAACTTAATCGTGATTAGACATTTCATTTAATAGATGGATAGACGACTAACGGAAAACGAACAGGATGAATACCGGAAGAAATATGGTCTGCAAGCGCCTGCCCTTTTCAAGGTTTCCTATAGAGCGCTGATTAGGTGGTTCGTATTAGTGGCTTTTCTCGCTATTCCATCGTTGGTCGAATATAGCATTGAGCTAGTAGGTATAAATACGAATACCACTGAAAGTCCCGCCTTGAAAATCGCAGAAACCAGTGAAGAACCAGTTGTACGCGTGTACACGGCCAGGACTTGGGGACCTAAGGGGATATTTGCGGTGCATTCATGGATTGCCATGAAGCGGCAAGGAAGCGAAGAATTTGAAGTGAGCCAGGTGATTGGCTGGCGACAAGCTGCTTCAGGGAATGTGCTATTTCGTGAAACAGGCGTTCCTATTGACTCTTGGTGGGGTAATGAGGCCACATTGATTTTGGACCTGCAAGGGGTAGAAGCAGCATCTGTCATCAATCGAGTGGACTCTGCGATAAATGAATATCCATGGAAAAATGAATATCGACTTTTTCCAGGACCAAACAGTAATACTTTTGTTGCTTGGGTGGGCCTTCAAGCCCCTGAAATGGGCCTAGACCTTCCTTCAACCGCAATCGGTAAGGATTGGAGACCATTTGATCATGCACTAGGCGCATCAGCAAGTGGAACAGGCTATCAAGCATCTCTTTTCGGGTTACTAGGTACAAGCGTCGGTTTCGAGGAAGGCTTGGAAGTGAATATCCTGGGATTGAACTTCGAGTTTGACCTACTTGACCTGGCAGTAGAGGTTCCGCTATTTGGCCGATACGGGTTTTGGTATCTTCTAAGCTATTTGGCTGCCTGGCCTTTCATAAGAAAGCTTATTGGAAGAACCAGGTCAAAATATCTATTGGTTTAGCTCAGTAGTAATTCTGGCAACAGCTTTAATATTAGCATTAGCCATGGATACTCCAAATCCAATCTTGATGAAAGCTATTTTGCTATAGACTTTTGTTAGCTTTAGCCATAACAAAGATAGAAACGAAGGCACCCTGATGCTTTGTTTATTTCTCAAGTGCTATGAGTCTCATGCAATCTTTTCTCAGGCTTCCTGGATTACTGATCATTTTTTTGCTTAGTAGTATCCTACTTTCCGCCCAAAATCAGAATTCCAAAGAATTGGAAGCTAAGCTAAAGGATGCCTACGGACTTGATAAACTCAAACTGCTAAATGAGTTAACGAGCCTATACCAAAGTCAAGAATCAAGGAAAGCACTTCGCTATGGAAAACAAGCTCTCACTTTCAGTAAAAGTCTTTTCAGTGGCACCACCGGGCAATCACCAGATCAAGTTCATCAGTTACAGGCGTATTTTCAATTAGGCGAATTACATTTTGATCGTGAAGATTATTTTGAGGCCCGGAAGCATCTCCAAAATGCTAAGGATCTTTCTTTGCGTCTTAATGAAACAAGATATCTAGCAAAGACAAATGGCTACCTTGAGGACATACAGATGCTGATCGATTCGGGTGCCATAAAAGAGGGCCTCTTATCTAGAACAATCGGTGATCTAAACGTAGGTGAAGCCATTGGTTCTACGTCTAGGAATATTGGTAGTGACCTTGGCATAAAGAAAGAAATCGTTCTAGCAAGCACATTTGAAAAGAAGCGCAATTACGTGAAGGCGATCGAGCATTATGAAAAAGCAATCAACCTACTAAAGAACACGAGCGAAGCAGAGAAGATCAAGGATTTACAATTGAAGGTGGCTGTACTTCTCGATAGTTTGGGCAACTATAGAGAGGCTCAACGATACCTAAGTGAGGTCATTGAGGCTGCTGAATTTGAATTGGATTCCGGATTGGCTTTAGCCTCGCATGACTTAAATCAAGGCTCAGAAAAGTCAGTTCCTCTTTCCTCCAATGACTCCAATTCAGCCGAGCAATTTCTTATGCGAGACTCCCTTGCCATAGAAAGACAGTATCTGAAGGAACTCGCTGATAGTTTTGCCTTAGAACAGAACTACGAAAAGTCATCAGAGTACTTTAAGCTGTACCAATCTCTTTCACAGAAAATGACTACTGATAGCTTAGCATCTGCAGAACAGATGAAGCAAAGGCAAGATGAATTGCTGCTACTGAGGCAACAGAAGCAGATTGCAGATCTCAATGTAGAAGCTATTGAAAGAGAAGCAGAAAGGCAGATGAGGTTACGAAATACCTTCATCGCAGTAGCTGCATTAGTCATTTTGGGAATAGTCTTTATTCTATTGATGTACTTGTCCAAGCGGAAGGAGCACAAGAAGCTGGTGCTTGCATACGAGGACCTTGATCAAACAAAAGGGCAATTGGAAGATGCTGAGAAGAGAATAGTGAGACTACTTCAGCAGCAAGTTTCCGGTGATATCGCTCAAGAGCTAATAATGAACAACTCCGACAAGCTTGGAGAGAAACGATTCGTTTGTATCATGTTTCTGGATATTCGAGATTTCACACCTATGGCGGAGAAGCTTACACCTGAGGAGCTAATCGCCTACCAAAATAAGTTATTCGGATTCATGATTGACATTGTTCAAACGCATCAAGGAAACATTAATCAACTACTTGGCGATGGATTCATGGCCACTTTTGGTGCACCTGTTTCCCATGGAAATGATTGTCAAAATGCATTTCTCGCAGCTAATGAAATCCTAGAACAGGTTAGAGAAAAAAGTCAGAAAGGCCAAATAAGAAAGACCCGAGTTGGGATTGGCCTGCACGCAGGTTTTGTGGTTACAGGTAACGTTGGAAATGACGCGCGAAAGCAATATTCGGTAACCGGAAACCCTGTGATTATTGCCGCAAGAGTGGAGCAGCTAAATAAAACTTACAAAACCCAGCTCATCATTACAGAGGAAGTATACGAGAAATTGGAAACACCATTAACGTCGGAAGAATCATTCTTAGAGGTTCCTGTAAAAGGACGAACAAATCCTGTTAGAATATTAAAGATCGCTTGAATGCCTAATATGAGGTGAATTATTGAAACAATCTAACCACACTAAATACTAAATAATAGGTCAAAACTCGTTACTTGCTTTATTGAATTCATGAAAAGGATAGTTTTCATACTGCTGACTGGTATTCTGTTAGAGTCGCATGCACAGACTTCACTTGAAGAAATCAGGCTGAGCTACTTTTCTCCATTTGGGAATAACTTCGGAGCTAAGCTCGGAACCACTTTGCCCATAAAAGATTGGGAGGACCAAAAGAAGGAAGGTATAACTTCTAGCCTCTTTCTCGCTCCACAACTGGGATTCTTCGTGCGACCGTCAGTAAATCGAAATTACCTTATCAATGCTGAAATTGGCATTAAAAGAAGTGCAATTGAACGGAAGTCTTATTTGGCTTACAGCTTCGGAATTGGATACCTTCTTTCTTCGGAAGTATTAGGCGGAGCAGTAAACCTAGGGACAGGTGATTTCACTGAGAATACAGAGCTACGTTCTTTTCTACTTCCTACACTAAACGTTGAACTTGGATCCAATAAGCGGAAGAGATTTACCTTATTCTATCGTTTGTCTTATGGGCGCAAAATATCATTCAACGACGAAGATGCAGGATTTTTCGCGTTTGAAATTGGGACCAGGTTTTTAATCAAACCACCATCAAAGTAGATCAATTATGACCAGAGAAGAGTTTATTCATAAAGCCTTAACAGTTGGGATCGGTTTACCACTTCTACCCTCTTTGCTTTCGTCTTGCACTGATGTTACAATTCAGGAGCCTGACTTTGAAATCAATTTCTCTGGCAAAGTCCTTATTGTAGGCGCTGGTGCCGCTGGAATCACTGCGGGATACCTGCTGCATCGAAACAACATTGATTTTGAGATCATAGAAGCAGCTAGTGACTTTGGTGGACGCATGAAAAGAGCTCCAGACTTTGCAGACTTCCCCATCGATCTTGGAGCGGAATGGATCCACGATGATCCTTCCATTTTGGCAGAATTGCTGAGTGACCCAAGCTTGGATGTAGAAATCGATCTGATTACTTACAACCCACAAACCGCTAGAACATGGAAAAACGGAAAGCTTCGTAAACAAAATTGGATTAGCAATTACTACAGTGAGTACAAATTCAAAAGCACCACTTGGTTTGGATTCTTTGAGCGATTTATGATTCCTTTGATTGCAAACAGGATCTCCTATAATCAGCCCGTAAATCAGATTGACTATTCTGGAGATACAGTTTCTGTTCGAACTGCCAGTGCCGAGTTTACTGGAGACCGGGTTTTGCTCACAGTTCCCATTAAGATTCTTCAAGAGAACAGTATCGCATTCACCCCTTCGCTACCCGCAAATAAAGTCAATGCAATTAATCAAGTGAAAATGGGTGATGGGATTAAAGTATTCATCGAGTTTAGTGAACGTTTCTATCCTGATATTCTACTTTTTGGTGGTGTCATCCAGGCATTAATTTCAGAAGGAAGAACATACTACGATGCTGCTTTTCGAAAAGACTCTTCCAGAAACGTGCTGGGACTTTTTGCAATTAATGAACATGCCGCGGAATTCACAAACCTTGCAGATGACCAGGCGATCATAGATCATGTATTGAGAGAACTAGATGAGATTTTTGACGGTAAGGCTTCAGCTACCTACATGAAGCATATCATTCAGAATTGGTCAAAGGAGCCGTACATCCAAGGTTCATACTCTACCGATTTTGATGGTAATCGAAGTAACATCATGAATAATATCGCCGCTCCTCTTGATCAAAAGATCTACTTTGCCGGAGAAGTCTTATCAGACGAAAACCAAGCCACAGTACATGGAGCAAGTCAGTCCTCATATGAGGCTGTACGAAATATTCTTCGTGACAGATAGATCTGTGCACCTTCTAGTAAGCCATCTCATTATGCTGTCCCGAACCTCCCTTATTCGCTTCTTAGTGCTTTGATCGGATTAGCGATAGCCGCCAAGAACGCATGGATGCTTACTGTTCCAAAAACAAGCGCCATGGTTAGGAGTGCCGCACTGCCAATACTAATGGGCGAAATGTTCACCCGATAACTGAAATCATCCAACCACAAATTCGCAAAGTAAATAACGATAGGAATCGCCACCGTGATTGCTATCAGTACCAGGAACACAAAACGCTTAGACAAAAGGAAAACCAAATGATTTACGGATGCTCCTAATACTTTGCGCACTCCAACCTCTTTTTTCTTCTCGGATGCAATGAACATGATAAGCCCATAAGATCCCATACAGGAGATCAGTACTGCCATAAATGCGAAGTAACCTACCAATTTACCAAACTGCTCTTGAGAAGCATACGTCTGTGCAAGTGCTTGGTCAAGGTACTGGGGGTCAAAAGTCTCAGTAGGAAAAATCTCGTTCCATGCAGACTCAATCTGGGCAAGGCTTTCTGTGAGATTTCGGCCACTCAGTTTGATAGTGACATAAGCAAATTGAGGGTCCGAGATATCAATAATCATCGGTCGCATGGCTTCACTAAGGCTCAAGAAGTGAAAATCACTCACCACCCCAACTACCTTACCTTCTTTTCCTTCCAGATTGATCGTCTTGCCTAGAGCCGTTTCAGCATCACCAAATTCCCAAGTACTCACAGCAGTTTCGTTAATGATAAAAGCCGAAGCGGGATCGGTCCCGTATGATTCATCAAAGTATCGTCCTTGGACCAGTGGAATTTCATAAACTTCAAGGAAGTCAAAATCAACTGACATGGCGGGAGCTATAACATTGTCCTCGGCAGTGAAGCCTTCTGGAATAATATTTCTGTTTACCATACCAAATCCAAGCAAACTTGAAGACAAAGTGCTGCCCTTTACAGAAGAAAGCTGACCAATGGTACTTTCGAATGTTTCTAGCTTACTTCTAAGGTTCTCATCTACGCCTCCAAACACAGAATTGAAATTATTGCTCTGAATTGGTGCAGTAACCATCAGCTCTTTTTGAAAACCCAATGGCTTATTCCTCATGAGCCCTAGCTGATCGTATACAATCAACGATCCGGAGATAAGCACTACACTGATCATGAACTGCACCACCATCAGTCCTTTTCTAAAGTTCATGGCACTTCCAGGATCTGAGACGCCCCCTTTTATGCTTTTAAGGATCGCAAATCGAGTTACGAAAAAGGCAGGATAGATTCCGGCAAGAAAGCTGGTGACCAGCATGATTCCTACAAATCCTGCCAAAATGGATCCTGTTAGTAAAATATCTACGGTCAGTTCTTTGTTTGTGAGGGCATTTAGCTCCGGTAAAAGCAGTAGTGTACCGACTACTGCCAAGACTGCAGCAAACAGTGTCGTAAGAAACGATTCACCCAGAAATTGGGTAATTAAGTGATTGTTCCACGCCCCCATTACTTTGCGCATACCAATCTCCTTTGCTCTTTGAAGTGACTTGGCAGTGCTTAAATTGACAAAATTGATACATGCAATCAGAATGGTTAGTGCACCAATAGCAATGAATATCCAGATGAATTGACTACTTCCAGACGCCGCTGCTTGTGCACCTACATCGTTGTTTAAATGAATATCCAGAAGCGGCTGAATTTCAAAGCTTTGTCCTTTGTTCTGACTCTCTGGGATTTTCTCTTTCACGAAGGTGATAAAACGCTCATTTACCTCAGCTGGATCCACCCCTTCTTTAAGAAGCACATAAGTAGGCGAATGGGAAACAATGTGATTCATCTTGAAATTGGCCCGAATCCCCTCTCTTAATCCCTCAGGTTCTAAGTCGTACATGTTATCATATGGCACCAGCATATCAAAATGCACATGAGAGTTGGACGGAAAGTCCTTGACCACTGCTCGTACTGTAAATGATTGATCTCCTTCCATCTGAATCATCTTCCCGATCACGTCAGTACTTTTGAAATATTTCAGGGCAATTTCCTCATTTAGGATCACAGAAAAAGGGTTGGCTAGTGCTCCCTGTAGCGTCCCCGTGATCAGCTCAAAATCAAATATTTGAAATAGCTCTGCATCAGCGAAATTCACATTGTCCTCTTCAAACCGAAGATCTTGGCCTTCTGCAGGAACACTTACACTCACAGATCTGGACCACAGACGCGAAGAATGCTCTACTTCAGGAAAGTAATCGTTGATATAATCCTTAAAGACGGGCGGGACCCTAGCGATATCAAAGTCACTGATCAGGTAACGTAACCGGTAAATTCGTTCCTTTTTGCTGTGGAAATGATCGTAGCTCTGCTCATCGACCACAAAGGTTAAGATGAGCAATGCGCAGGTAAGTCCTGTGGCTAGACCTACGATATTTATCAGACTGAAGACTTTACTTCTGAGAATGCTTCGGTAGGCAATTTTTAAGTAGTTGAATAGCATTGGTTAGTAGCGTTTTGAATTGAATAGTTCTACGCCAACCAGTGCTACTAAGGCACGAAAAAGTGATAAGTGGTCACAGTCTTTTCTCAAGATGAAATTCGGACCACTTGACTTCCAATCCTAGGTCAAAAAATTAATACCCAGCCGCCTGACCGTCTTTTCTACTTTCAGAAGCGCCATGATAGACTTTGTTGATCTCATCCCACATGATTGCCTGATAACCACCATATACTCCTCTTGCTGTTCCAATTCTATGACCTTTATCCATCAAGCCTCGAATGGTTGAATAGGATATGCCAGATTCAGTTCTGATCGTACCGGTATTCTCTGTCGTCTGACCCATGGGACTAGCCCCACCCGTATGGTCCCACCTGGGTGCATCACCTGCTTCTTGCAGATTCATTCCAAAATCGATCAAGTTCATAACGATTTGGGTGTGTCCCATTGGTTGGAAATCTCCACCCATCACCCCGAAGCTGACAAAAGGCTTACCATCCTTGGTGATAAAGGCCGGAATAATCGTGTGAAATGGCCTTTTGCTTGGTTCGTACGTGTTTGCTTGTCCCGCTTTAAGACTGAAGAGCTCTCCTCGGTCTTGTAGCATAAAACCCAACTTCGGAGGAGCCATGCCAGAACCCATGCCCCGATAATTACTTTGGATAAGTGAAATCATGGTGCCTTCACTGTCTGCTACAGTCATGTAGATGGTCTCACCTGCCGAAATCTCTCCTGCATTGTATCTTCCAGCTCGTTCCCCAATTAGCTCCCTTCTACTATTGGCGTAATCTTCAGAAAGCAACTCATCTACTGGCACATCAACAAAATCCATATCCGCATAGTATTTCGCACGGTCCTCAAAAGCCAATTTTTTAGCCTCTGTAAATAGGTGTAAATGTTCCGCGCTTCCGAAATCAATATTGGAAAAGTCGTATCCTTTCAATATTTGCAGCATTTGTAGCGCAGCAATTCCTTGGCCATTAGGTGGCAGTTCCCAGACATCATAACCACGATAGTTAATTGAAACAGGTTCTACCCATTCTGAACGGTGTGCAGCAAGATCTTTAGCTGAAAGAAAGCCTCCTTGCTCCTTTATAAACTTCCCGATTGTTTGCGCAATCTCACCTTTATAGAAGGCATCACGACCTCCTTTGGCAATTTTTCGGTAAGTCTCAGCCAAATAAGGGTTTTTGTAGATTTCTCCCTCGTTAGGCAGCTGACCTCCATTTTGTGTCTTGTAAGTATCTTCAATATTTGGGAAATTCTTTGATTCAAAAAACGGGATGGTGCGTTGCATATACCAAGCGATCAGCTCCGTCAAAGGAAAGCCCTTTTCTGCGTAATCTATGGCTGGTTCCAGTATTTCGGTCATCGGCTTAGATCCGAATTTTTTGTGTAGCTCAAACCATCCGTCAACTGCACCAGGCACACTTACTGGAAGAGGTCCATGTGAGGGAATCTTATTCAATCCTTCCTTTTCAAAATAGTCCAGCGTTAACTTCTGCGGAGATCGTCCACTTGCATTGAGTCCGTAAAGCTTCTCAGTTTTGGCATCCCAGACGATAGCAAACAGGTCTCCACCGATCCCACAACCTGTAGGCTCCATAAGCCCTAAAGCAGCATTTGCCGCTATCGCCGCATCGATCGCATTGCCACCACTTTTCAGAATATCTAAACCGACTTGAGTAGCTAACGGCTGGCTGGTAGCTACCATACCATTTTGCCCTAAAACCACCGATCGTGTAGCAAAGGACTCCCCTGTTATGCGATCTTGGGCCAGCAGCGTCAAGGACATTACTGATAAAAGAATGGTGTATAAATGTTGCTTCATCTTAGAGTTTTTAATGTTGTAGAAAAAATAATGATGATCCTAGAGACCCTATAATACAAGTGTGCTGACTGGTCAGGTACTTACTTAAATGCAAGAAATCGATAGCCCTTCGAAGTTGGTAGTACTGATTAGATCTCGTAGCTTCTGATTTCAACTTACCCATCCATTTAGCTCACCTGCATCTTTTGTAAACTTCACTTCTATTCCGTGCTTTCCGAATACGTCAACATTGTTTTCATGATATGCTGCAGTGGTCTGATCGAGATCACCTTCGTGAATAACACCTAGTTTTTTCAGACCCTTCTTAAAAAGCTTCGGAAAGAATTCCTGTAGCATCCAAAGTCTTGCCGAATCGGGAAGTTCCCCCCTACTACGAATATCTACAAGAAAGCACTTAGGCTCCAGTGCTTGAAGCGAGTCGTAAACCCTTTCCATAGCGTCTTTTAGCTCCTCGGTTTCCACCGGCCGCTTCCATGTTAGGAAGATGCAGTTATTAATCGCATTGAATGTAGCAGAAACAAAGTCTTCTTCTAGAAGTGGTTGGTGCTCAACATTCACAAAGTCCGGAATCTTAATGGTGAATTTCGTGAAGGCATCTACCTCGCTATCCACAGAGATTCTTCCTTCGAGAGATTCAGCTTGCTTCATGACTAAGTAGAGTCCGATTCCCTTTCCTTCCGTTTGAGTGTTAAAGCGATTATATAGTTTGAATAACTTATCCAGGTGCGCTTCCAGGTCAATACCAATTCCATTGTCCCAGACGGAGATGATGGTGTAGTTCTTCCTTCTTGATGTGCTTATCTTGATGACCGGCTGACGTTTTTTGCTGTAGTATTTGAGTGCGTTGCTGAACAGGTTATCCAGAATGCTAACCAGGAAAGGTTTGATCGTATAAATGCTTTTGACTTTGAAATCAGTCTCAAGGGATACTTTATTCTTTTTGATCTCATTTTCATAGCTGAAGAAAATGTCATCAAAGAGTTCCTGGAATTGGATCTTCCTTCTTACCCTAAAGATGTCACGACGAATATCAAGTATAGTACTAAGGTCACGAATGATCGAGTCCAACAATTTGGCTGACTTATTCATGTGATCCAGGTACTCTTCTTGTTGTTCTTCTGGAACAATTTTCACAAGCTCAGAGATGCCTAGGATTTTGGCTACTGGGGCTCTTAGGTTATGCGAGACAGCATGTGAAAACTGCTTCAGCTCATTGTTGTGTTTGATTAACTCATCATTGCTTTCTTGAAGCTCCTTATTGGCAAGCTGGATTCGCTCGGATAACATTTCATTTTTCTGATTGAGCAGATCATTCTGGGACTTTATCTGTTCATGTGCATCTTTAATCTCCTTGTTCTGATTTTTAAGTCGCTCTTTTGCTGTTTGAAGGGAAGCGATCAATTCAGCATTCTCGATTTGTAAACTATCGGAGGACGATCTCAACATCAAGAGTACCATGGCTAGGACTATGAACATGAGTGAAGAAACCCAAGTGGTCGTAGGGTAAGAATCGATATCGTGATTGATTTGATAAAATCCTACACCGAAATAGTCGTGTATCTCATCAAAAAAGACGAGCGAGAGCAGGAAAGGCATTACGCCTGCGAACAGGAGTAGCTGTCGTCTAAAATTGAACACGATGGGTGGAACTACCGAGCAGGTAATTAACACATATCGAAAATCAAAGTACTCGGAATTGGTGATCTCTTCACCTGGTAAGGTCTTAGAAATAACTGAGATACCTAAGACAAGAATTGGCAATAGAAAACAGAGTACGAGCCTGGAGGCTTCCGAAAGACCTTTGGCGTTTAGTACTGGTATCAGGACAAAAAAGGCTGAGGCACATAGAACAAAAAGTGGTTCATTGTTCCACTGCCTTGATCCAAGTATCAGGACAATAGATAGTATGACAGGTAATGTTATGAAGGCGATGCGATTGGTGAGGGCTACAGAGTATCTTTCTAAGGGATCACTTATGTGAGAAAGACCAATATTCGAAATATAATGTTGGAAAGCCCTAGCGTTCACAAGTTGGTGGTTGGTACTTGTAAATAACCTTGCTATAAATTATTTGTTTTGGAAAGCATCAGCGCAGTTGTGCCACTGCAGTTTCAGTCTTTCTTTTCGAAAATTACTGTTTGATGAAGGGAAGGTTTGAAGGAAGTCACCTCAAAAGTTTGCTTTTCTGTTTTATCGCCGTTAGATATGATATCTACTTTCTTAGTGCTATATGGGGTCATGTACAAGTCCCACAGCAACGTCCCATCGGCAAGTCTCCTGAAAGTAGTGGAATAAGAATTCCCTCCTAACTCAAAAAGACTGTAGAAGCAGTTATTCATGTAGCTCATCTCCATCGCAACACCATTCAGCTCATCTAGAATAAAATTCACCTTGTCCCCCTTCGCTTTAGCCCTAATTACGTAATCCTTAATTATTTCACCATACACTTCGCTTGTGAAAGTCATTTTGTGGGACCAGACAGAATCTGCAATGATTTCGTAAAGTGAATAGCTGACTTGAGCTACCGTTCCTGGTTTATCTACGTATCCAATTGACATTTCACCTTCATACTCACCTATCCAAGCTTCTGGAAAGTCATCTTGAGCAGTGGCGCAAAATACAGAGCCAACGAGATAAACTATGGGTAGTAGGATCTTCATTGCTAAGGAAATTGGGTCAAACCATCAAAGAAATCATCTTTCCAAACCTGATTAGTTCGCTGATCGACTCATCATCTTCAGCCTGATCGAAGCGATAGAGAATAATAGCTTCTCCATTGCTTTCAATGTGAAAATCAGGATACTGCTCCACCTTTCGGATGATGCCAGGGTGGAAGAACTTGCGAATGGCCTCTTCATTGGGTCCCTTCAGTACGAACTGATCTGAGAACACAGGATAGGCTTCAAAGTCTATGTCGGCTCGGTAGGCAAGATCAGTGATCTTATCAAAAAACCCTTCTCGTTCTAGTATAAACACTGGCATATCAGTCGGTGGTTTAATGATCAATGCGGCCAGTTGTGAATCTGCAGAGGCAGTATCAGGTGATTGATCATACACAATTTCCGAGTAGATCAATCGCACATTTTCGTACTTTCCAGAAACTATGTTTTGGGCATGCACAATGCGGCTATTGATTCCGAAATTGAACCCGACGAAATTGTCAAAAGAGATGGTCTTGGCCGATAGAAACTTCCATTCATTCCTGGCTGCAATTCTTTTTAGGTGCTGCTGGTGTTTCGTCAATTTTTCATCCATTACCGGTAGCGCATCCCTTTTAACCTGAGTAGCAAGCGGATGATCAGAAACTGGAATTAGATGTTCTGCATTGGCAAGGATTAACTTCTTTCCCTCACTAGCCCACTCTTTGATCAATTCTTGAAGATGCGTGCGAAACGTGTGGTCAATTAGATTCACATGGGTGAAATCAACCACTAACCTGCCCTGCTCTCTCCTACGCTCAATCTCCGACTTAAGTGAAATGTAGTTGGAGAAAATAGCAGAATGCTGCAGGTAAATGACGTCTTCATCCTGATTTCTTGTGTAATCAAACCGTGACTTGAAGAGAAATTTCAGCGGTGCTCCGTAGTAGAGATGGATAATTACCTGCATCAAAATACCCGCCAGGACCCCAATAATCAAGTCAGTAGCAAGGACGGTTACTAGCGTCGTTAGGAAAATCAAAAGCTGCTCTTTTCCAATCTGGTAAACGTGTTTGAACTCAGATGGAGAGGCGAGCCTAAACCCTACATGGATCAGCATGGCGGCCAAAGCGGCTAGAGGAATTTGCTCAATGATCGGCTTCCCGAGTAAGAGAAAAAGAAGCAAAAATCCACCGTGAAAAAAGTTCGCCCACTGCGTTTTACCACCATTTCCAATATTTGCAGAGCTTCGCACAATCTCCGAAATCATGGGCAAGCCTCCAACTAGGCCAGACAATGCGCTACCGGCACCCATTGCAGAAACATCTCGGTTCAGATTAGACTTTCGGTGGTACGGATCTAATGTATCGACAGCTTGTGCACTTAGCAAAGACTCTAAACTTGCTACCAAAGAAATACTGAGCACAGCCATCCAGAAGGTGCCTGTAAACGTCATACCAAAGTCTGGCAACACGATTCCCTGAATGACCTTATCGGGTAAGTTCACGAGGTTTTTTGGGCCCAGATGGTAAACCTGTCCAATCAGGTTATAATCATGCTCATGGAACAAATCAAAAATATGAGAGAATGGAATGGAGCAAATGATCACCCACATGGGGGCCGGAATCATTTTGATGGGTTTAAATGTTATTTGTGGATGTATGATCAAAATGAAAATACTGATCAAGGCAATGATGGCAATTTCAGGATTCATATTAATGAAAGCATCAGGAATCTGAATAATAGATCCGAGTATGCCGTGCCCTTTGCCAGGATCGGGTGTGTAATCTAGCGCTACAAACAGTTGCTTCACTATGATGATTACTCCGATAGCGGCTAGCATACCATGCACCGCTGCAGAAGGAAAGAAATCACCAAACTTTCCCACCTTCAAGAAGCCCAAAATCATTTGAATGATACCTGCCACTAGAAAGGCAGCAAGTGCAAACTTGTATCCCGCCAACATATCTCCCTGACCTAAGGACTCAACTGCTCCCAAATTGACTACAATTAGACCCGCTGCAGGACCACTTATGGTCACAAATGAGCCAGTAACCCTGGACATGAACAATCCCCCGACAATTGCTGCAATGAGTCCAGACATGGGTGGAACTCCCGAGGCAACAGCAATTCCCAAGCACAGAGGAAGTGCAATAAGGGAAACAACAAAGCCGGAAGTAAGGTCGTCCTTCCAGTATTTCCTTAGACTGATGAATCCGTTCTTATAGAGCTCTGAACTCATACCTCAAAACTACCGCCACCACCCCACACCAAGAAATATTTTGCTGGTACTTGTAAGGGACCTTTTGTAACAAAACATTTTTCCTCTCCGCATAGGCGCATTAATTTGACCAGACTTCAAACTACTCAACAATGAACGACCAACTGAATTGGCCAATTTATCAACGGGTTTTATTTCGATTCTTTGTCATCTACTTTGTTCTCACCACCACTATCTGGTCTTGGTTGGGGACCTTCGCATGGTTTAACTTCTTAAGCACATTTGATACTACTCTTACCGAGGCATACACACATTTCTTTAACGACTACATCTATCAGATTAAAAAAGAACTAGTGCCAACGCGTGGAAGCGGTGATACCTCCATGGGTTGGGCAACTCTTTACGCACAATTGTTCATTTCGTTTGTAGGAGCCCTCATTTGGTCTGTGTTGGATAGAAAACGAGTGCACTACCAGTGGACCAGTTTGATCATTCGAAATGTTGTCAGGTACTACATCATCCTCTTTGCATTCATTTATGGTGTTATCAAGATCTTCGGTTTGCAGATGCCTTCACCATCGAACAGCTACTACGCCACGGAGTTGGGCCATTTCAGCGGGATGCGTTTTTCCTGGAACTTCATTGGCTATTCAAAAGGATATGAGTTTTTTAGCGGATTAATGGAGGTATTTGTGGGTGTATTTCTGCTTTACAGACGTACCATTGTCCTAGGAGCTCTTTTGGGAGTTGGGGTGTTTACCAACGTTTTCCTGCTCAATATGAGCTACGATATTCCAGTCAAGATATTCTCTTTCCAGTTGTTGTTCGCATGCCTTTTCATCAGCTTGACGAACCTTAAAAGAATCGTTGCTTTTCTAATTACCAACCGATCTGTGGGACCGGATACTTCCTGGGACATTCCCTATGTAAAGCCATGGTTTAAGACTGTACGAATTGTATTGAAGTTAGCTTTTATTGGTTGCTTTGCGGCCTATCCATTTTACAATTACTACAGCTTCTACAGCTCTGGAGGTAGTTCTTCCGCACCACCTCCTTTTGAAAGTGGTTTTTATTCCGTACAAAATTTCACCCTAAATGGAGACACGATATCTCCTGGAAGTAGCCCGGTTCACTGGAAGGACTTTGTGGTGGATAACGGAGCTCGTGGGAGCATAGGAACAGTTGATTCGAGTGGGTATAGTGTAAGATATGGACGATCGTACTTTTATAATTACAGCCTAGATAGTCTTGAAGAAGAACTAACGATCAAGCGGTTCCGAAATGACTCTGTTCCGATCTTTCAAGGAAGTTACGAAAAGTTATCCTCTAGCGATCTCCGGTTGCAAGGGATCTACAAAGGCATTGATACGCTCCAACTGGAGTTAATTTGGGAAGAGCGAGATTATCAGCTAGCTCGAAAAGAGTTTAATTGGATGCTTGAAAGCGTTCCGTAGATTACACAGGGCATAAAAAAGCCACCCACTGTATGTAGGGGGCTTTCTTATGTACTGTCTAAAGAGTTTAGTGACTCTCAACAGGTGGAGCACCTGCAGCGTCCATTTCATCCTCTAGCTTGGGCATTACATTATTCAGAATATCATCTAACTCACTCCTCATGGAAGCAAGTTGCTTCTTGCCGATCTCTAGACTAGCCTTGTGTGTATCGGTTGGGCCATGGGTAGTACTCGCCCCCCTTGCCGCATAGAAAAAGCGGCTTCTAGGAGAAGGAATAGACGTTTCATCTGCCCCTACTGCATTTTGCGCATCATTTCCGTCCACTTGGGAATTCAACTTCTTTAGACGCATGCTAGCATCATGCAATTGCTTCGTCAGCTCTGCAACTGGCTTATTTGCTCGAGTCAAAGCAGTCTTCATTGCTTTGGCCTTCTTCATGGCATTATCCAGATCCACACCCATCTTACTCATCATCAACCGATACTCCTCCAATGAAGCTGTGAATGCTGCAATTTCCTCATGACTTGCTGGAGGAAGTGCTGTTTCTTTCCAGAGTGGCTTAACCTCAAATGTTTGCGGGCTTGATAGCTCAGTCATGACACCATCTACTACTTTGTGTAGGCTTACCGTATAGCTTCCGGGTATGGCAGGAAATTCCCAATTCCTGTTGTTACCATCCAACTCAACCACACTTTGTGCAGAAACACTAAGATCCCAACTGACTCTCGTAATTCCAGCCTTGTTCTTACCAGCCACACGGTTTACTACTTTTCCTTCGCTGTTTTTCACTACTAGGACAATGGAGGGTTTTTCTTGCCAAGCTTCCTCTTCAAGCGTCTTCCAACCAGGAAATGGTACGTCACTATTGCTTTTGTTTAGCTTTTTCTC
>CAYYNA010000042.1:0-2634 GCA_964472815.1 uncultured Roseivirgaceae bacterium | reverse complement strand
AAGAAGATTCCAAATTCAGTTGCTACGAAGAGCAGTCTAGGATCCACATGATCCTGCACCAAACGCCAGGTAAGGTGCTTTTCCGGTAAGTCACCATTCATGAGCGACCAGGACTTTCCTTTATCCGTGCTTTTAATCAAGTAGGGTTTAAAATCACCGTATTTGTGATTGTCAAGAGCGGCATAAACTGTATTAGCGTCAAATAGGTCGGCACGCACGTCATTAACGAATGGTCTGCTAGGTAATCCTTTGATACTGCTCAGTTCAACCTTGGTCCAATCTTGACCTCCATTTTGAGTTACTTGAATGATCCCGTCATCTGTTCCCGCGTATATCAATCCTTTCTGTTGAGGTGACTCTGCTAGTGACGTAATGGTGCTGTAATAAGACATGGCATACAGGTCCCACGGATTCTCGTAGCTCTGCTTACGCCCCATGATGGGTAGTTCTATTCGTTCTTCCTGACGGGTCAGATCTCCCGAAATGGCTGTCCATTTATCTCCTCTGTTCTCCGACATCCAAACTCTTGAAGAAGCATAAAAGATGGTGGCAGGATCATGTGGACTTACCAGGATTGGCGCATCCCAGTTGTATCGCTCCTCAGGTTCACCTTCACCAGGTTGAGGTGCGATGTAAACCTGCTCTTTGGTGATCTGGTCAATGCGATGAAGTACACCATGTTGACTTTGCGCATAAGTAATGTTAGGATTTCCAGGCTCAATTGCTGACTGATGGCCGTCACCTCCTAACGTCTTCCACCAATCTGAATTTCGAATACCAGTGCTATTAGGTGTTCTAGAAGGCCCTCCATGGGATCCATTGTCTTGAGTACCACCGTAGATGTAGTAAAACGGTTCAGAATCATCTACAGCTAGTTTATAGTACTGTGTGATGGGCATGTTATTGATAAAGCTCCAATTTTTGGCTAGATCGTAGCTCTGATAGAGACCTCCATCCGTGCCTAGTAGGATATACATGGGATCACTGGTAAACCCAATCGCATGACTGTCTGAGTGAACCCCTTTTCTGTCCAATACACGGTACGTTTTACCATGATCATCTGAAACCAGCATGCTGTTATTAGCCAAATAAAGGCGTCCTTCCTGATGTGGAGAGGCATAAAGCTCCTGGTAATAGTGCGGGCCTGTTCCTCCTGAAACTGCATCAGACTGCTTGGACCAGCTCTTGCCGCGATTATTGGACATGTAAATACCTCCTTTTCGCAAGTCTTCTTCTATAGCGGCATATAGCACATCCGAATTGAAGGGCGAGATGGCTAAACCTATTTTACCGAGATTGGATTTTGGTATTCCGGAAGTCAAAGCCTCCCAGGTATTACCTCCATCGGTGCTACGGTGTAGTCCAGATCCTGGGCCACCACCCATATAGGCAGCAACTGTTCTGTGTCGATCCCAAGTAGCAGCATAAATCCAGTCTGGATCACTAGGGTCTATAACAATGTCTGTTACACCAGTCCATTCACCCTCTCCCAGTATTTTATTCCAACTACTACCTCCATCGATGCTTTTGTAAAGTCCTCGCTCTCCCCCACTCGTCCATAGAGGTCCTTGTGCAGCCACCCAGATCACGTCAGAGTTTTCAGGGTGAACAATGATTTTAGAAATATGATTGGATTTACCTAAACCCATATTCTTCCAGGTCTTGCCGTCATCTTCACTTTTGTAAATCCCGTCACCGAAACCTACATGACGACCGCCGACATTTTCACCTGTTCCTACCCAAATAGTGTGGGGGTTGTTGGGGTCGATAGTGATGCATCCTATGCTGTAAACTGGCTGGTCATCAAAGATGGGTGTCCACGTGACACCCCGATTCTCTGTCTTCCAGACACCACCAGACCCTACTGCTACATACCAAGTGCTTTCATTGGTTGGATGGATGGCAATATCCGAAATACGACCAGAGGTAAAGGCTGGCCCTACTTCTCTGAACTCCAGTCCACTGAATAACTTTTCATCATAATCTTGTGCTTGCAATACTGCCGAAATTCCTAGCAGCACTGCATATACTAGTATCCTCTTCATAAATTTTAATTATGAGCAGAAGGTACCGCAGGATCCTATTGAAACAAAGCAGGACGGTATGAGCAGTAATTTTTAAGTGTGAGCTGTATTTACTGAGTCAAACTTGATGAAAAGATGATCTCAAAAAGTAGCTAGTGAAGCTAGATGTTTAGCACTTCTTTTAGTCGACTATAGCCCGACCTACTAACCGACAGTTCAGTGCCGTCCTTCAGGGTGGTTACGTGCGTATCTTTTCCAAAGGGCTCAATCTTAGTGATCTCTTTAAGCCGAACGATGTACGAGCGATGAATCCTTAGAAATTCTTCTGCAGGTAGACGCCTTTCGTAGTATTTCATGGTTTGCTGCTTTAGGAAATTTCCATCAGCAGTGTACAATTTCACGTAATCATCCTGAGCCTCCAAGAATTGGACCTTTTCTATGGATACGATATGAATTTTGTTGCCGTTGCGCACAGCGATTCTGTTCAGGACCTCTTCCTCATTTCGTCTTTCCTCTAAGACTTCTTTCACATGCAAAGAACTCTTCTCAAGAGCGCCCAACTTTTGTTTCGCTTTGGCTAGTGCATCATTGAATCGATCCCTTGAGTACG